>WLED01000051.1 GCA_009704445.1 Actinomycetota bacterium | reverse complement strand
TATTGAATAGCTATTGCGCCGTCCAATCTTTGAAATGTTCACATAGCCAGACTCTTCAAGGTCGGCCAAAATTGCCTGCGCACTTCTTTCTGTTATTCCTACAGAACTGGCGATATCTCGAATGCGGGCATCAGGATCACGACTTAAGTGGATTAGAACATGTCCATGATTGGACAGAAAAGTCCACTCTCGAGACTGCTCTGCAGCTTTTGCCATGCGCTCATAATACACGCATTTTGACACATGAATTGTATTTCAGGTATCTTTAAGGCCTGAGAAGGAGGCGTGATGCAAAGTTCATTAGAGTTGGCTATAAATAATCTGACCTCCGTGGCAGTTTTATTGTTTGCCTTAGGTTTTTTTGCCTCGCGGATCAATAGCGACGTGCGGATTCCTGAATCTGTCTACCAGTTCATTTCAGTGTTTCTATTGTTTGGAATAGGCCTAAAGGGAGGTCACGCACTCAAAGATGTCTCTTTATCAGAGTTCCTTGCTCCCTCGATTGCAACAATTGCTCTTGGTTCAACAATTCCTTTCTTAGCCTTTTACGTTTTAGTTTTTGTCAGAAAATTAAATGAATCTGACCGAGGTGCAATTGCAGCTCATTACGGATCTACCTCATTAGTGACTTTTACCGCGGCGCTTTTTTTCTTAGAGGGCTCTGGAATAAGAGTTGAGGGCTATGCCACCGCGCTTCTTACGATTATGGAAATACCCGGAATCATTGTGGGTATCTATCTTGGGACAAGACACCGCGATACCAAGGTTGCATGGAATGTAACTATGCGAGAGGTTCTTGCTGGCAAAACAGTCGTTCTTCTAGTTGGTGGGCTTTTAATCGGCGCAGTAACAACTGATTCTGGATATGAAACTGTAACCCCTTTCTTCATCGATCTTCAAAGTGGATTTCTCGCTCTTTTCTTATTACACCTTGGATATTTGGCAGGCACCAATTGGAATGAGATTAAGCATGTTGGTTTTCAAATGAGTATCTTCGCAATCGTTTTCCCGATACTCATGGCAGTTCTGGGTATGTTTGTCGCTAACTTCGTGGGCTTATCTTTGGGAGGAACGGTGATGCTCGGTGTTCTTTGCGCAAGTGCTTCTTATATAGCTGCACCAGCTGCGGTAGCAGTGGCATTACCGGAGGCAAAAGCATCACTTGCATTGGTTTCTAGCATCGGCGTTACATTTCCATTTAATCTAATAATAGGAATACCTCTGTATCTTCAAATTGCCCGAATGATTCAGGGCTAAGTAACTACAAAAAAGATTTTTTAGACTTGAGGCATTGGCATAACACTGCCGAGGCTTCCATACTTTCCAGCCCCAAGCCTAAGTAGCGGATCAATCTTTTCAGGATCGATAACAATTCGATCCTTTGAATCCCTACTGACGGCATGGTCTGCTACCCAAATTTTTGTAATTTTTGCAAAGACAAGTATCTGGCTACTCTCATCGACTTTTACTTCTTTCGATAGAGTGCAAGCAAAATTGATTCCGCAGCCATCGATTAATGGTGTCGGCCAATCCCAAGAGTGAACAGAAATACCAAACTCAGTTGTTTCACTGACGCCATGGTCTAAAGATGTTGCAGTCTGCTGTACTTGCTTAATCTGATTTTGGTTTGCAATACCAATTGTGAATGCTGGTTTTTTGCGAAGATTTACTAAAGTGTCCTTTGACTTACCAGAGACATCCCAACTACCAATTGAAAACATAACCATCGGTGGATCTGATGCAATTCCATTAAAAAATGAAAATGGTGCCAAATTCCATTGTGCATCTCCTTGTAAAGAGTTGTCCGTTAAAGCCCATGCAATCGGCCTTGGAATAATAGTTTGGGTTAACAATGCATATGTTTGACCTTCAGACAGTGGCCCCAAATCTATTTCCATATGGTAATTCAATCATAGGTTGCCTTCCTATTGCTCAGTTTCATAAAGGAAGTTAAACTTAGAAAAACTAGGAGATCTAAATTATGTCCCAGATACTGACACCAATCGAAATTGGTGGGGTAAAGATCAAGAACCGAGTTTTTCTGCCGGGGCATACAACAAATTTTGCACTCAACAACTTACCCACCGAAAGAAATGCTGCGTATCTTGCTGCGCGGGCAGCCGGTGGAACTGGACTGATTATTACCGAAGCAATCCGAGTGCACCCTACGAGTGCAGGACGAAGCTCAACACTTGGATCATCAGATGACTCGTGCATCCCAAGTTTTCAAAAACTTACGGAAGCTGTTCATAACAATGGAGCAGCAATCTTTGCGCAAATCATGCATGCAGGCCGCCAAGCAAATGGCGATGCAACACATACTTCTGCTTGGTCTGCATCTGCAATTGCCTGGACAAAAGGTGGTCAAACTCCTCACGTAATGAGTGTTGCAGATATAGCCACAATGGTGAGGGCATTTGGACGCTCAGCACAGCGCATGAAGTCTGCAGGGTTTGATGGTTTAGAAGTTCATTTAGGCCACGGCCACTTAATACAACAATTTCTGTCCCCTGCTAGTAACTCCAGAGAAGATCAATATGGCGGATCACTAGAAAACAGGATGCGCTTTGCAATCGAAGTTCTCCAAGAAATCTTTAATCAAGTGCCTGGAATGGCAATTGGCGTGCGCTTTAGTGCCGATGAATTTCTACCTAATGGATTAGATCCAATACAAATGCTCGAAATAATTGCAAAGATAAATGATCAATTCGATCTGAGTTTTATACACGTTAGTCATTCTGCCTATCACGGCTCTTTTTCTATCGCGACACAAATAGCAGACATGAGTTTTCCTCATGCTCCATATCGAAGCCATGCAAGGCTTTTTAAAGATGCTTTTCCTAAGATACCTCTCTTGGCTGTTTGCCGATTGGATACTGTGACGCAGGCTAGTGAACTCATTGATTCTGGTGAGGCCGATATGGTCGGTTTAGCAAGACCGCAAATTGCAGATCCAGAGATTGTCAACAAGTTTGCAACGAATAAGAATCATGAAGTTAAATCATGTATCGCCTGTAATCAAGAGTGCATTGGTCGAGTTGAGAAGAATTTACCAATTTCTTGTGTTGTAAATCCTGAAGTTGGAGCAGAAAAGAAATGGATAGAGATAAGAAAAGTTAAACAATCAAAGAAATCGGTGTTGATTGTTGGTGGCGGTCCTGCCGGTATGAGCGCAGCACTTTCTAGTTATGAGGCAGGACATTCCGTTACTTTAGTTGAGGCAGGATCACAGTTGGGTGGTCAAGTATTGTTGGCTAGCAGTTTGGAGAAAAGAGATCGGTTCGGACTTCTAGTCTCTGAACTTATCCAAAAAATCTTGGATTCGGATATAACGTTAAAACTCAACACTCTTATTTCAAATGCGTCAGAATGTCTGAATGATTTTGACACTGTTATTGTTGCAACAGGGGCAAACTTTGTCGCTCGAGACTTTGGTGTGGGCATACCAGTGATTACAGTTGAAACTGCAATCAAAGAATTTGCACAGAATAAATCCCAGACAAATGAAGAAATTATTGTCATTGATGATCAAGGAACTTGGATTGCGGCATCGATAACAGAACAATTAGCAGCTAATGGCTATAAAATTCACTTAGTATCACCAACTGCATCATTGTTTAGTCAGATAACTACATATTCGAAATTAGCTCTAATCCCAAGGCTCAAGTCACTGGGTGTCTCTATGTATCTTGCAAGTGAAATCGAGTTAGAGGGCAAAGATTCAATCATTACGAATACTTTAAATGGCCAACAAACTCGGATCTCACATGGATTGGCTGTTATTGACTGTGGGCCACGACAGGCCAACGATGCTCTCTATCAACAAGCACCCCTAGGCCAGTCCAATCGGATTCACGTGGTTGGGGACGCTCTTTCACCGAGAACTGTTGCCGAAGCCACATTCGAAGGCAATGCCATAGGAGCGTTTTTAGATTTAGATTTAGCACTGAGTACTCTAGGAAGTGATTGATCCGGCTCATATTGAAACCAGTAAGTCCAAAGCAATTTAAGTACAAGGCAAACATAAGGGGATGGCATGGATGCAGCAGCTTTGATCGATAAATTCCTACAACTTGGAGAAGATCGAAAAATTGAAGAGATGCAGGCCATGATGGCACCGCAGAGCAGAATTGAATTTCCTGGAGGAAAGCTATTTAGTACGCAAACCGAAATGGTTGCAAATGCTAAAGGAAGATATACATGGATTAAAAAGCACAGAGATCGCTACTTTGTAGGTGTTAACGGAGACCAAACTACAGTTACCTCTATTGGAACTTTGTATGGCGAAAATCTAGCTGGAGTTCCATTTGATGGGATCAGATATGTGGATGTGTTTGTAATTGAAAATGGCTTAATAAAGGAACAAATGGTCTGGAATGACTTGTGTGAATCTGGAGTACTAGATGTTAAATAAATTCAATAAGTTAGGGAGTATGTAGCTCATGGTTCAAGCACTTCAGGACATTAAAGTAATTGACATTGCAACACTTTTTGCAGGTCCGATGGCTGCAACCATGCTGGCAGACTTTGGCGCAGAAGTAATCAAAATCGAGCATCCAAAAAATGGTGATCCCGTTCGTACACATGGGTCAAGCAAGAATGGTGTTGGACTTTGGTGGAAGATGCTTGCTCGAAACAAGAAATCTCTGACACTTTATCTGGGCTCCCCTGAAGGTCAAGAAATTTTCAAGACTCTAGTAAAAGATGCTGATGTTGTGATTGAAAATTTTCGACCAGGAACACTCGAAAAATGGGGCCTTGGTTACGAAGAGTTAGTAAAAATAAATCCTAGAATTGTCCTAACTCGCGTTACAGGTTTTGGTCAGATTGGACCATATGCAAAGCGACCTGGATTTGGAACATTGGCCGAAGCTATGAGTGGATTTGCATCAATTACAGGAACGGCCGATGGTCCTCCAACTTTGCCGCCCTTTGGTTTAGCTGATGGAATCTCTGCGCTTACAACCGCTTTTGCGATCATGACAGCACTACACGCACGTGAGATTACTGGAAAAGGACAGGTAATTGATTTAGCAATCATCGAACCTATTCTTACCGTGCTTGGACCTCAGGTAATTGCATACGATCAATTAGGTGAGATTCAGCAACGTCGAGGAAATAGATCGAGCAACAATGCCCCTCGCAACACATATGTAACCTCTGATGGAAAATGGGTAGCAATATCCACTAGCGCGCAAGCAATTGCTGAGCGCGTGATGCATCTAGTTGGTCGTCCGGAGTTAGTAAATGAACCATGGTTTGCAAGTGGTGCAGAGCGTGCAAAGCACGCTGATGAGTTAGATGATGCCGTTGGTGGATGGATCAAAGAGCGAACACGCGATGAAGTAATGCGTGAATTTGAGTTGGCCGAAGCCGCAGTTGCACCGATTTATGACATTACAGATATCTTCAAAGATGAACAATTTGCTGCTCTTGAAACGATCAAAACAATTGATGACGAAGAGCTGGGTCCAATAAAGATTCAAAACGTTCTCTTCCGACTATCTGACACCCCTGGAGAGATTAGAACTTCAGGACCAAAACTTGGAAAACACACAGTAGAAATTCTTAAAAAGAGTGGTTTAAGCGATGACCAGATCGCTAACTTAAAAGCTAAAGGTATTATTTAGTATGGTCGAAACGCAGTTCTTTAGAAGCTACCTCTACGCGCCTGCAAGTAAGCCAGAGCTAGTGGAGAAAGCTTTTAAATCTCAGGCAGATTGCATAGTTATCGACCTTGAAGATGCCGTTCACCACGATAAAAAAGATGAAGCGCGCAGATTCGTAGTTGATTTTTTATCCAAACCAGCTTCAAAACCATTCTTGGTTCGAATCAACGATCTCAATGGTCCATGGGGCGTTACCGATCTAGAGAGCATTAGTTCACCAAATTTGTTTGGAATCAGAATTCCAAAAACTGCTTCCGTGGATACAGTAAAAAAAGCTTCAAAAATCCTCGATGCAAAGAAGTCCAATGCTCAGATTCACTTATTGATTGAATCTGCATTAGGGGTAGTAAAGGCCTTCGAACTTTCATCTTGCGACCCAAAAGTTGCTGCAATTTCACTGGGTGAAGCAGATCTACTCTCAGATTTACGGGCAACAAATGATGAAGCTCTGGCATTTTCTAGACTTTCAATTTTGCTTGCCGCAAGAGCGGCTGGAATAAAGCAACCATCACAATCAGTGTATGCAAATACTAAAGACTTGAAGGGCCTCGAAGAATCAACAATTAAAGCTAAAGCCACTGGTTTTTTTGGGCGCTCTATCATTCATCCGAGCCATATTGAAATAGTAAATACCATTTATACCCCTACAAAAGAAGAGGCTGAAAAGGCTGAAGAATTGCTTGGTGTATACGAGCAGATGCAGGCCACTGGAAACAGCGTCATGGCATTACCAAATGGTGAAATGATTGATCCGGCAAATATTCATTATGCTAAATTTCAACTAAATCTCTACAAATCTCTCAACAAATAGGAGCGCACATGACAAGTCCACTTATTCAGGCATTATCTGAGGCTGTAGAGATCATTGATTTATCTCAACCCCTATATGCAGGCATGCCTATCTCGCCCAATCACCCTGAGTTTCGATTAGTTTATATACGCAGACATGGTGATTCGGTACGCGCAGATGGTGGATCTGCGGCAAATGAAATGATTGTTACTGGTGGTCATGTTGGTACACACGTAGATGCATTAGCCCACGTTTCTCAAGACGGCTTAATGCATGGCAATGTTCCAGTTTCAGATTGTTTTCAAGGCGGAAAGTTTATTTCACACGGCATCGACCAAATGCATCCAGTTGTAACTCGCGGTTTAATGCTTAACATTGCAGCCCTTAAAGGGGTTGATGTTCTTCCGGGTGGATATGCAATTACAGCTGATGATCTTGATGCAGAGTGCGCTCGAATTGGGAAAACACCAAATCCAGGTGACGCAGTTTTGATCCGAACCGGATGGGGAAAGCTTTTTAGTGGTGATGCAAAAACTTATATTGGTCACGATTCAGGTGTCCCAGGAGTTGATGCCTCCGCTGGAAAGTGGTTAGCCAACAAAAAAATTGTTGTTACCGGCTGTGACACAACTGCTTATGAACACATTGCGCCAGGTAAAGGCCATGCTGTACTTCCTGTGCACCGCATTCTTCTTGTGGAAGCTGGAATTAACATTATTGAGCACATGAACTTAGAAGTTGCCAATGAGAAAAAAATCAGTGAGTTTATGTTCATTCTTGCACCCCTAAAAATTGTTGGTGGAACAGGATCACCTGTTCGCCCATTGGCAGTGATTTAATGGAGACAATTGCTCAGCAGTTAGGAAAAGTTGCTTTTCAGATTACCCAAGATGGGCTATCTCCAGAGCTTCGCCGAGAGGCTTCTCGCCGAATTCTTGACGTTATTGGTAACTCAATTGCGGCAACCAATCAACCTGCAACACAGGTAGTTAACAACATCGTTAAGTCCTGGGCTGGTCCAGCTGATTCATTTGCAATCGGTGCATCCAAGTTGCCTGCTGCTGCCGCTGCTTTATTAAATGGCACTCTTGCTCACGCCATGGACTTTGATGACACTCATCTGCCTTCTGTATTGCACCCCAGTGCATCTGTAGTCCCTGCTGCACTTGCAGTCGGCTCAAAACTTTGTTCAAAGCCAACAGAAGTTCTTGACGCAATTACTTTTGGTATTGAGGTTACGTGCAGACTAGGCATGGCAGGTTTTGATAGAAAACTTGGCAACTCCGTATTTTTTGAACGTGGCTTCCATGCAACATCTATTTGCGGAACATTAGGTTCAGCAGTTGCTGCGGCAATGTTGATGAAGCTAAACGCTGATGAGATCACTTCTGCAATTGGTATTTCTGCAAGTATGGGCGCCGGCTTACTTGAAGCCAACCGCACAGGTGGAACAGTAAAAAGAATGCATTGCGGTTGGGCTGCACATGGTGGAGTTGTAGCAGCAGAACTTGCACAGGCTGGCCTTACTGGGCCTCCAACCGTTAT
>WLED01000050.1 GCA_009704445.1 Actinomycetota bacterium | reverse complement strand
GGCAAACAAATGTCTGTGACGGCTGAACAGTCTCGCGATGTAGTTGCGATTATGCAGGCCGCAGAGGAATCTGCGTTAGTAAATGGTTTGCCCGTAGTACCGAAACTTCTTCGATCATGAGTATTCGTTGGGGCTTTCTCGGTGCTGGATCCATTGCTACGAAAGCTTTAAGACCAGCTGTATTTGCTGCAAAGAATGCAAACTTGTATGCAGTTGCAAGTAGAGACGCTGCTCGTTCGCAATCTTTAGAGCCTAAAAAAATACACACTAACTATGATGATCTTCTTAGTGATCCAGAGGTTGATGCTGTTTACATCTCGCTGGCAAATGATCAACACTGCAACTGGAGCATCAAGGCTCTAAATGCCGGCAAACATGTTCTCTGTGAAAAACCAATCGCCATGAATGCAATTGAAGCAAGATCAATGGCAGATGCAGCGAAAGTGAATGATCGATTACTCGTTGAAGCAGTCTGGACGCTTTGGCATCCACGCTTTATTCGCATGGTTGAGCTAGTACGAAACGGTGCGATAGGTGAGATTAAATCAATTGATTCTTCTTTTACTTTTCCAGGTTCACTTGAAGGGAATTATCGTCTAATTCCGGAAATGGGTGGCGGAAGTTTGTTTGATGTTGGTCCATATCCATTGCATGCATTTTCTGCACTCACTAATGGTGACCTTAAATTATTTATTAACTCTGTTGAGAGAAATACTTCAACAACCGGCGTTGATATGACGACCCGAATAGATGCAACAATTAATAGTTCAATCGCAGCCCATGCCCTCACATCGTTTGAACGGGAAGAAGAACAAAAACTAGTTGTGACTGGTTCTTTGGCAACAATTGAAAATGTCGGCAATGATGCATTCACTTCACTCAAAAATCCTAGTATTCTCAAAGTTGGGGATGACATAGAAAAGTTTGCACCAGTTGATCCGTATCAGTTGATGGTTGAAAACTTTGGATCGCGAATATTTGGTGAACCAAGTTGGATTCCGTCGATGAGCGAAACCATTCGCGTCATGGAGATTCTGGATGAAATTTCCGCTACCAAGGGTGGACCGGTAACCCGCTAGAACCGGCCAACAATGCTTGGGGTTAGCCTGGTTCTTGGTTTCTTCATGCTTCGTTAACCTTCTGTTCACTTTTCTTCAGCCTCACATTGCCGGTGAAAGGGCATGATCACCCTGTGAGCATCACTGAAAATCCAGCCTCCACACATGTGCCCAAGCCACGTGAGATTACAACGGAGCCTCGATTTTCAGATCGAGTGTTTAGGGGTGTTGTTAGCTCAGGTGGATTTATCTCACTTATTGTTCTTGGTTTAATCTCACTTTTTCTTTTGTACAACGGTTTTGGCGTCTTTAGATCTGAAGGATTGAGTTTTGTAACATCCTTTGATTGGGTTCCAGAAAGTATAGAAAACGGAACTGAAGCGTCATATGGAATTGGTGCGATGCTTTATGGAACGCTTGTCATTAGTTTTATCGGTCTATTTTTCGGTTTTCCTTTAGCTTTTGGTACCGCCTTGTTTCTTTCTTACTACGCACCTGAATGGATTAAAAAGCCAATGGTCTTGGTAGTAGACATTATGGCTGCAATCCCTTCGATCGTTTTTGGTGTTTGGGGATATTTCATTTTGATGCCACATGCAGAGGAATGGGCAAGGCTAATCAATAAGTACTTAGGATTTATCCCAATTTTTTCTATGCCAGGAGACTTTTTCACTAGATCACCATTTATTGCAGGATTGGTTCTTGCAATAATGATTATTCCGATTATCACATCAATTTCTCGTGAAGTTTTTGCGCAGACACCTTTGGATCGAATTCAGGCAGCATATGCATTAGGTGCAACCAGATGGTCGATGATTCGTGCCGTTGTAATCCCATACGGAAAAGGTGGAGTAATCGGCGGGGCAATGCTAGGCCTTGGTCGCGCATTGGGTGAAACAGTTGCTGTTTACACCGTTTTGAACTTGGTTTATGACATTCGACCAGAGATTCTTTTAAGTGCTGGTGGTTCAGTTGCATCTCTCATCGTTAACAAATTTGGTGAAGCAAATGCTCCGGAGTTGAAAGCGCTCATGGCAGCAGGCTTTGTCCTCTTTGTTGTAACGCTGTTAGTCAACCTGATTGCAAATATGATTATAAATAGAACGGTTCGCAAGGGATGAGTACATTGATTGGTAACAAGCCACAGCAACCATTGCCAGATGGAGCGGCTATTCCAAAGCCAATCAAGCCTTGGAAACCAACGCCTAAACAATTATTGCCAGATTTGCTGGGTGCAATCACAGCTGTAGCCGCTAGTTTAATTGTGGTAGCTGTTACTCCCTTAGCTGGAGGTTTAGGTTTATTAGCCACTTTCATTTCTATTTCGATTGTTGTTGCATCATCTATTAGCTGGATTCGCCAAGACCGCAAAGCGGCAGCCAACTCTGTCTCAACAATTGTTATCTACTTCCTTGCAGCTTTTGTACTGCTTCCGGTTTTATCCATCATTTTTGAGATCATTCGAAAGGGTGCCCCAGGGCTCTCACTTGGAATCTTTTTTAATGACATGTCTGTTACATCATCAGATGCACCGCTTAATGAAGGTGGGCTTTTGCACGCCCTAGTTGGTTCGCTGTATGTAGTAGCACTTGCAACAGTTGTAAGTATTCCAATTGGTCTCTTAACTGCTTTATATCTGACAGAAGTAAACGGCAAAGCTGCAGGCGTTGTTCGTTTCTTTGTTCAAGCGATGAGTGGTGTTCCATCGATAGTCGCAGGACTTTTCATTTATGCCGTGTGGATGATTTCTTTCGGTGGAACCTACACAACTGCTGCTGGTTCTATGGCACTTGCAATTTTAATGATTCCAACAGTTGCTCGTACTGCTGAAGAGGTTTTGAAGTTGATTCCAACTGATTTACGTGAAGCAGGGTTAGCACTCGGTGCAACGCAATGGAAAACAGTTGCACTTGTTGTGATACCTGCTGCAAGAAGCGGTCTAATTACAGCAGTCATTTTGGGAGTAGCTCGAGTTGCTGGAGAGACAGCGCCGTTACTCTTGACTGTTGGTGGAAATGACGCAATGAACTGGAATCCATTTAGTGGCAACAACTCGGCTTTGCCTTTCTATATCTGGAAAAATTTCGGACTAGGAACAGAAACTGCAATTGCTCGTGCTTGGACAGGAATTTTTGTACTTATGGTCGTTGTCATGATCTTCTTTACATTGACACGCATTCTTGGAAATAAAAAGGGTAAATAGGGTTAATAAGGCACACAATGAAAAATAAAGGGGAAAAGTAATGTCTCAGATCAAAGTGAACTCGCTAGCATCGGTAGCTTCAGCGAGATCTTCTGAAACATCGTCACAAGGAGTTGGCTTAGAGGCACGCAGTATCCATGCGTGGTTTGGTCAAAAGCATGTTCTCTCTGACATCTCACTAGATTTTTATTCAGGCACGGTAACTGCCCTCATTGGGCCTTCAGGTTGCGGTAAATCAACCTTTATTCGAATTCTCAATAGAATGCATGAATTTATCCCTACGGCTGCAATGGCCGGTGAAGTTCTCCTAGATGGTAAAGACATCTATCGTTCAGGCGTCGACGTCACGAAGATTCGCTTAGGTATTGGAATGGTTTTCCAGAAGCCAAACCCTTTCCCATCTATGACCATTAAAGAGAATGTTCTTTCAGGTCTGAAGTTAGCTCAGATTAAAATAAACAACTCTGATGAGTTATTGGAAGACTGCCTTGTGCGTGCAGGGTTATGGAGTGAAGTTAAGGATCGCCTAGATCAATATGGAGGGACTTTATCTGGAGGCCAGCAACAGCGCCTATGTATCGCAAGATCCCTTGCAGTTAAGCCACAGGTATTGCTTATGGATGAACCATGTTCTGCCCTAGATCCAGGATCTACTCTCCGAATTGAAGAGACAATTCGCGAACTCTCAGAGAATATGACGATCGTAATTGTGACTCACAATATGCAGCAAGCTGCCCGTGTATCTGATTACACCGGCTTTTTCCTTTCAGATGGCGGCCCAGGTCAACTCATTGAAACTGCCCCAACTTCACAGATCTTTAGCAACCCTAAAGACAAGCGAACCGAAGATTATGTGACAGGACGTTTTGGCTAAATCTGTTCACCTAAAGTTTGCTTTGTTGTTGGACATCGTTGGTTTGTAGTTTGGCCTTAGTTAGGGCTTAAACCATAGATTTCCCTTGAGCGCCTAAGTAAGACGCTATTTAAATGGGGGAAAAATGAAATCACGTTTAAGTTTGGCAGTATCGCTGCTAACTGTCACCGCACTCATTGCAGGAACATCACCAGCCTCTGCAGCTGGAACAATCAATGGAAGTGGCGCAACATTTGCAGCTCCACTTATTGATGCTTGCAAAGGTGACTTCACTGCAGCAACTCAAAATATTGTTAACTACCCAGGTGGAGGCTCTAGTAAAGGTCGCACAGACTTTGCAGCCGGAAATCTTGTAGATTTTGCTGGATCAGATGCTCCTTATACTTCTGGAGAGCCAACAAACATCATCTACGCTCCTATTTTTGCAGCTCCAATTTCACTTATGTATAACGTAAAGGGAATCAAAGAAGGTCTATATCTTTCTCCAAAGACAATCGCAGGAATTTTTAGTGGCCAGATCACTGTTTGGAACGATCCAGCTATTGATAAAGACAATACTGGCACAAGAAAAACTCCGGTTTTTGCTACAAAGAAAGTCACTACAAAGGTCAAAGGAAAAAGCGTAACTAACACTGTTCCTGTCCTTGATGCAAAAGGAAATCCAAAAGTATTGCGTTACACAACGAAGGTGGTTGATTACGCACTTCCTCAAACACCAATCACAGTGTGGTATCGAACTGATGGATCTGGAACAACCGAAAACTTTGGAAAGTTCCTTCATGGAACGGCACCATCAATCTGGACAAAGCCAGGTGCAGCAACATTTACTGCATCAACACCAAAATCAATTGCCGGCGCATTTAACTTCCAAGGTCAGTCTGGTTCAGCAGCGGTAGCTGCGGGTGTAGCAGGCAGAGATGGATCTATTGGTTATGGTGAACTTAACTTTGCACTTTCAAACAAACTACCTTCAGCATTTGTGCAAAATACTGCAGGAGAGTTTGTTGAACCTACAGCAGCTGGAACATCGGCGTTCTTGGGTGGTGGAGTAATTAATGCCAATGGAACTCTCACAGTAGATTTCAAGAAGAAGATTCCAGGCGCATACTCACTTGGAACGGCTTCTTACGGTCTCGCCTATCCTGCGGCCTCAAAGAAGAATGCAGAGAAGCAAAAAGATGTAGCAGCATGGTTTACATACCTATTAGATGAATGCCCGGTTAAATTCCCTCAGACTGGCTTCTCAAAGATCACAGGTCCTTTGTATACGAAGGCAAAGGCCCAGATTGCACTGATTAAGTAATCACAGACAAAAAGAGATAACCAAAAGGGCCGGACTTAACAGTCCGGCCCTTTTGGCATCTAAATGATCGAAGCGATCTATTTACAGAGTTGTAGGTCGAGATTGGTATTGACCCATTGGCGCACCAATCACATTGCCATTTGCAAAAATTTTCTTACCTCGTAGCCATGTGTCAGTAACTTTTGCATTGATTGTAAAGCCTTCAAATGGGGTGTATTCCTGCTCAGAAAGTGATTCATCAGCTTTCACAACATAGGAAGCATTTGGATCAACGAGTGCAATATCTGCATCGTAACCAACCGCGATAGCACCCTTGTTCTTTAGACCAAAGCGTTGAGCAGAGTTCCAAGAAGTTAACTGTGCAATCTTTTGATAGCTCAGTTTTCTTGTCTTAGTTTCACCCACAAGACCTGCTAACAAGTACTCTGCCCCACCAAAACCAGATTTTGCGACAAAGACATCTTCTTTTGGAGAACCAAACTTAGTCTCTTCCTTACAACATGCATGATCACTTGCAACCCAGTCGATGTTGCCGGCAAGCAGGTGCTCCCACAATGCTTCAACATCTTCTCTTGGGCGCAATGGTGGATTTACCTTGCCACCGATTCCCTTTGAGTTTTTAATGTCAGCCAATAAGTGTCCGATTGTCACTTCACGACGGAAGTTAACATGAGGAAAAGCCAAGGTCATCTTCATAGCAGCATCAATTGCTTTAAATGATGTTAAATGTAGCAAGTTAATGTTTGGCAACGCGGTTTCGTGGGCCAAGTATGAAGCAATCGTGATTGCAAGACCTTCTGAATGTGGTGGGCGAGAAAGATGATAAGCCTCAAGATCCTTTGGACGGCCTGATTCTTCCACCATCTTTGTGTAGGCGGTCATGATTTCTGCAGTTTCACAGTGCAGTGATAGAGAGATGCTGTCTGCAACCTTTGGCATCGCTTCTCGCGCTTTTTGAATCGCACGCATCACGAATTCGAAGTGCGCTACGTCGTATCGCTCACCCTCGGGGATCATTAAAAATTCATTTTGTGATGAAGAGCGGCCATGAAGGCCGTAGCTTCCGTAGAACATAAAAATCTTGAATGAGTTGACACCAAATTTACTGATGAGATCAGGGATCTCACCAATATGTTCTGCTGTTAGTGGTGCAAGGTGAAATGCATAATCAACGTATGCCTTACCTGATGCTTTTTCTAAAACCTCAGGATAAAAATCTTTATATGCCCCACCCTTATTTAAGTAGTACTGTCCAGTTCGCATGTATGAAATTGCTGTTGTAACTCCGCCTTGTGCACACGCTTTACTCTCAGATGCTGTATCGATATCAAGCGGGTTATAAATGCCCCAATGTTGGTGAGCATCAACTACTCCTGGGAATGCAAGCTTTCCACCAGCATCAACAGATTCAGTTGCCTGCGATGCATCAAGATTAGCCTCTAATTTTGCGATCTTGCCGTCTTTGATTGCAATGTCAACAGCCAAGGGCTTCTCTTGATCATGGGTAACAACTAGAGAATTCTTGATAATCAGATCATATGTGGCCACGGCGGGATCTCCCTTATGAATAAATAGAGGTGGATAGATGCGAAAGTTTAAGACATGCGAAGTTGGGTTGCAAGAGGCAAGAAGCAGGTAATGATTATCACCAGTTGAGATTGTTGACTATTTTGGTGCTGAATTAAACCTGTTCAAGCAGTGAAGCCAAATTAGCCAATGAGGTTTTGTTTGTGGCAAAGTCAAAAATTGTGTGTGCAACCTCACGCGCTTGATCTGGGTTGAGACTGTCTCTGACGTTTGATTCAAACTTCAATGCAAGTTCAGCATCAGTGAGTGGATTTTTGGGCCCTCCACGATTTACCAGAACTTTCTCAGTCATACTGGTTCCATCTTTTAGATGAGCAGTTAACACAGCTGGAAATTGAAATGGAAATATTGCATCACATTCTTCGCTGGCATTTACATTAACTTTGGCTGCAAGTGCAAGAATCTCTGGATCATGTGCAGATTCATCTTCGAAGTCTTCATGAAACAAACCCAAACCATTCTCGCGATAGAAAGCAGCAGCAACAGTGAATGGACCGCTGAATGCAGCGTGATATCCAGACTCTGGCTTAATTTTTGACTCTCTTGGCTCTGCAATAGTTCTAAGAACAGGCGACGGAACTCCAAGATCGATACTAACGATTTGATCTGGTGTAACACCCTTGGCTTTTAATGTTCGTGCTGCATCAATTCCAGTATGTGTGAAATGGTTACATGGATATGGCTTAAAGAATAGATCTGGAAGAACCCATGTGGAACCTAATCCATCAGTAATTTCATCAAGATTAACTTGGTCGCCACAATAAGCTTGCATAAATCCAAAGCGACCCTCAATAACGGTTGGAGGCCCAGTAAGGCCAGCCTGTGCAAGTTCTGCTGCTACAACTCCACCATGTGCAGCCCAACCGCAATGCATTCTTTTAACTGTTCCACCTGTGCGGTTGGCTTCTAGTAAGCCGGCGCCCATACTTGCAGATATACCAATTGCAGAAGTGATCTCATCAGCGTTTAGCTTCATCAACATAGCTGCAGCAACTGCTGAACCTAATGTTCCGCAAATAGATGTTGCATGGAAGCCACGTTCAAAAAATACGGAGTTGCCAAGTTTTCTATC
>WLED01000005.1 GCA_009704445.1 Actinomycetota bacterium | reverse complement strand
GGTGATGAGCTCAAGATCCATGTTCGCGTTATCGAAGGTAACAAGAGCCGTCTTCAGGTTTTCCAAGGAATTGTCATCCGTCGTCAAGGAGATGGCGTTCGCGAGACTTTCACTATCCGTAAAGTTTCATACGGAGTAGGAGTAGAGCGTACTTTCCCAGTACACACTCCAGTTATCGAAAAAATTGAATTAGTTAAGAAGGGCGAAGTTCGTCGCGCCAAGTTGTACTACCTACGCGATCTTCGCGGTAAGGCTGCAAAGATCCGCGAAAAGCGCGATGGTGTCGAAGGGTACGGAGATGGAATTCTTTCAACTCCAGTGGCCGAAGTTGTTGCTGCGCCTGTTGAACAAGAAGTTGTGGCAGAACCAGTTGCGCTCGCACAAGAAGTGGTTGCGCAGCCAGCAGAGGCAGTTGCACAAGATGCAGTAGAAGCAAGTGCAGAAGTTGCACAGGCAGATGAGCAATCTTCAGATGCACAGGCAGTTGCTTCATCTGATGAAGAACCTAAAGCCTAGTAACTTCCTTCATTTCAATGCGAAAAAAGGGATCACTCCTTAAGGAGCTCCCAATCCTGATAGTTGTTGCATTAGTTGTCTCACTTTTTATTAAGAGTTTTCTTGTTCAGTTTTTCTACATTCCATCGGGATCAATGGAAAACACATTACAAATTCAAGATCGAGTTGCGGTCAATAAAGTTCCATTTATCTCTGACAATATAAAGCGCGGAGATATCGTCGTATTTCGCGATCCAAATAACTGGCTTCCAGAAAACATAGAAAACTCAAGCAACTCACTTACTGCCAAGGCCAAGAACCTTCTAGTCACGGTCGGAGTTCTACCCAACCCTGCTAAGCAGTATTTAGTTAAAAGAGTTATTGGTGTCCCAGGAGATCAAGTTGTTTGTTGCACGGCAAGTGGAAAACTCTCCATTAATGGTAAAGAAGTAACCGAGCCTTATATCTATGGAGGAGATGCTCCATCTGATATGAAATTTGATGTGACAGTACCCGAAGGAAAACTATGGGTATTAGGTGATCACCGCGCAGCAAGTGCCGACTCTAGATACCATCAAGAAGATATCAATAGTGGATTTGTTCCACTCAAGAGTGTTTCTGGTCGAGTGGTGGCCGTTATCTGGCCTTTTAAGAATTTAACATACGTTCCAAGAGTAGACGTCACGAAGTAGCCCTTGAAGGTTATAGAGCAACTGCTAACTGCTGCAGGTATCGCTCCTATCGCAGGAGTAGATGAAGCAGGGCGAGGTGCATGTGCAGGTCCATTAGTCGTTGCATCGGTCGTGCTCAACGATCCATTTGCACCTGAATTATCTCCAGTTCGTGATTCAAAAGAGTTATCAGAGAGCAAGCGGGAGATAGTTTTTGATTTGATTCAAAAGTATGCAACTTCAATAAGTGTTGTAGTTGTCTCTTCGCAAGAAGTTGATGCACGGGGCGTACACGCTGCAAACTTAGATGGAATGCGCCGTGCGGTACTTGGATTAAACATTGAACCTGCATACGTCTTAACAGATGGATATGCCATCGAGGGCTTAGGAGTACCCAACTTAGCTGTTTGGAAGGGCGATCAAGTTGTTGTTTCAATTAGCGCCGCCTCGATTAT
Source organism: Actinomycetota bacterium (assembly GCA_009704445.1). Lineage (GTDB taxonomy): Bacteria > Actinomycetota > Actinomycetes > Nanopelagicales > Nanopelagicaceae > Planktophila. Next base: position 19,918 of record WLED01000005.1, on the reverse strand, counting down.
TGCCAAAGTTACAAGAGATCGCATCATGAGAGATCTCGATTTGAAGCATCCAGAGTATGGATTTGCAGGACATAAGGGCTACATCACAGCCGGGCACACACAAGCGTTGGAAAAACATGGTCCGACACCAGATCATCGAACTTCATTTTCAAACATTGCAGCGCTCATCCACAAGTAATTCTGTTTAGATTTTTGTGTTGGTCAAAGAACTTATCCTCGCCAATCATGGAGAAGATAACAAATAATCAAACAGGTGCAATTGGCGAAGAGGCAGTTGTTCAATTTTTGTCATCAAAAAACACTGAGATCGTAGAGAGAAATTGGCGAATTCGCGAAGGTGAAATTGACATCATCGCACTTGGTTCTGGTGGAGTTTTTTCTTTTGTTGAGGTCAAGACCCGAAGATCTTCTGCTTTTGGTCATCCACTTGAAGCCATTAATTCTGAAAAATCCTATCGAATGCAACGACTTGCACTGGCATGGCTGGCAACTCACGGATGCTTAGGGTGCGACTACCAAATAGATGCCGCTGCTGTTTTGCTCTCACCAGATGGTTCATGTTCCATTGATTACCGAGAAAATATTCTATGAGCCTTGCACAGACAAAATCTGTTGCACTCCTTGGACTTGATGGTCATGTAGTAAATGTCGAAGTAGATATTGCAGATGGACTTCCGGGATACTCATTGCTAGGGCTACCTGATGCAGCGTTATCGGAGTCTCGAGACCGAGTTCGCAGTGCGATCGTAAATTGTGGAGAGATGTGGCCTAATCGCAAAGTCACGGTTTCATTGTCACCGGCATGGTTACCAAAGAGTGGTTCTAGTTTTGACCTTGCAATTTGCATCACGCTGTTATCGGCTCATGAAACTATCCCTGTAGAACGAATTGAAAAAATTGTCTTTTTAGGTGAACTTTCATTAGATGGACACATCCGACCTGTTCGTGGAGTGCTACCTTCTTTGATTGCAGCTTTCAAGGCAGGGATACGAACTGCTGTTGTGCCTACTGCAAATGCACAAGAGGCACAGCTCTTGCAATCGATGACAATAATTCCGATGGAGCACCTGAGAGATGTATTACTTTGGCTTCGAACAGGGGAGCGAGAGAGCATTGAAAAAATTGAGTTGAAGTGGGAGAGCACTGACTCAAGATTAGATTTTGCAGATGTTGCCGGTCAAAGTTCGGCCAGATTAGCAGCAGAGATAGCAGCAATTGGTGGTCATCACATTTTATTGATTGGCCCACCCGGTGCAGGCAAAACAATGATTGCCGAACGAATTCCAACGATCATGCCTGCTTTAAGCATTGAACAGGCAATCGAAGTTACTGCAGTACATTCAATCGCAGGTACATTGCTGCAACGCTCACCTGTTTCCCTGCTAGCACCAATCATTTCACCTCACCACACAACAACTCGTGTAGCCATGGTGGGTGGTGGTTCACATGTGATTAAACCTGGTGCGTGCTCGTTGGCACACAATGGAGTCTTATTCATTGATGAAGCACCAGAGTGTGCTTCAGGAGTTTTAGATTCTCTCAGACAACCATTGGAATCTGGAACAGTTACAATTGCTCGTAGCATTGGGAATTTAACTTTTCCGGCGCAGTTTCTACTTGTTCTTGCCGCTAACCCTTGTCCGTGTGGAAAATTCACAGGGCGTGGACGCAATTGCACATGTACCGCGCAACAAGTCAGGCGCTACTTAGGCAAATTATCTGGACCTATGATGGATCGAATTGATCTTCGAGTTCAGGTTGAACCAGTTGGTCGAATCGACATGGCTAGAAATGAATTAGGTGAAAGTAGTCAGGTAATTAGAGCGCGAGTTATCAGAGCGCGAGAGATTGCAGCTGATCGCTTTAGCAGTATGGGATGGAGCTTGAATTCTCAGATTCCAGCCCGAGCACTTCGCACTGTTTTTCAACCAGAAAAAGCTGCAATGAATTTTCTTCACGATGAATTAGACAAGGAGGCAATTACAGCGCGTGGGTTACACAAAATTATTAGAACTGCTTGGAGTTTTGCAGATCTTCATGAAAATAAAACTCCAACGATGGCCGATGTTTTAGCTGCCCACACAATGCGGGGAAAGATTCAAGCATGAAGGAACTCATCGCCAGAGCATCTTTGTTTAGTCAGATTGAAGCGGGGCATAGTTTTTGGTCCAAAGAAATCCATGAGTTGGGCTCACTAGTTGTCTACGAGAAGTTATTAAGTGGTGGATATGGACTATCCAAACATGAGAAGTTGATTTCTGCTCTACGGTCAACATCGGGAGAAAAAGTGATCGAGACAATTTTCAACTATGGCGCTCAACTCCTCACTCCCTCTGATTTAGTGTGGCCCGAGCAATTACATGATCTAGCCAATCCACCAATTGCTCTAGTTGTTAAAGGTAATGCGCAGATATTAAAGACAGATTCACTTGCAATAGTTGGAACGAGGAATCCAACAAACTATGGTGCACGAATTGCTGGCGATTTTGCTGCAGGATTTGTAGATCGTGAATGGGCAATTGTTAGTGGCGGGGCATATGGGATTGATTCCTATGCACACAAGGGAGCACTTATTGCCGAGGGCATCACGATTGCAATAATTGCCTGTGGCATAGACGTTAACTATCCAGCCGGAAATGCCAGACTATTTTCAGAGATCTGTGAAAGTGGAGCGATAGTGAGTGAGTTCATGCCTGGCCAGAAGGCTTTACCAAATAGGTTTTTGACTCGGAATCGATTGATTGCAGGTCTTTCAAAAGCAACGTTAGTTGTCGAGGCAGCTTTTCGCAGTGGATCTCTGCGCACCGCTAGAGAAGCTGCCGAAATATTTAGGCCTGTCATGGCCATTCCAGGTGCGATTAATTCACCAACTAGTGAGGGTTGTCATCGATTAATTGGTGAGCGCTCTGCAGAAATTGTGACATCGGTGGCAGATGCTGTGGAGTTTGTTGGAGTTCACTCAGGACAATCAATGAGAGAATAGTCAGATGAGTGGTTTTCGATCGGGATTCGTAGCGATAGTTGGGCGTCCCAACGTTGGAAAATCCACCTTAATTAACGCACTTGTCGGCAGCAAAATTGCTATTACTTCGCACCATCCAAATACAACTCGCTTAGCAATTAGAGGAATCGTTCATCGCCCTGACTACCAGGCCGTTCTTGTCGATACTCCCGGAGTACACAAACCAAAGACTTTACTTGGACACCGATTAAATCAAGTTGTTGATCAAAGCATGGACTCAGTTGATATTGTATTAATGTGCATTCCCGCAGATGAGACATCTGGCGCCGGAGATCTCTTTATTGCGCAGGAAATTGCTAAACACAAAAAGGCTAAGAAATTTGCAGTAATTACAAAGACAGATTTGATTTCTAAGGAGAAGTTAGCCGCTCGTCTCCTTGGCATAATGGATCTTGCTAAAGATTTTACTTGGGATGAAATCATTCCTGTTTCAGCAGCTATTCATGACCAAGTTGATTTACTCAATGAACTTATTGGTAAAAACTTGCCTGATGGTCCTGCCTATTATCCAGAGGGAACAAATAGCGATCAGGCTATTGAGGCATTGATTTGTGAACTTATTAGAGAAGCGGCGTTGCAAGATGTTAGGCAGGAACTACCTCACTCGATTGTTGTGACTATCGATGAATTTGGTGAGCGTGAAGAAAAGGGATCAAGGCCTTTTTTCGATATCCATGCAACAGTCCATGTTGAAAGAGATTCACAGCGCGCAATTTTGTTGGGCCATCAGGGTTCTAGACTCAAGGAAATCGGAATAAGAGCCAGGGCAGATATTGAACGCAAACTGAATGCAAAGATATTTCTTGGTCTACACATTAAAGTTTCAAAAGAATGGCAAACAGATCCTAAACTTTTGGAGCGCTTAGGGTTTGGCGACAATATCTGATTCACTTTTCTTGCTAGCAAGATATGAACCAACAAGCACGAGTGGAAGCCCAATGATTAATCCGATCGTAATCGGTTCATTCAAAACAATTACACCTAGCACAACAGCTACTGATGTATTGAGATAAGTAACTAAAGAACCTCGAGCTGGACCTATCTCGACAAGAAGTTTAAAGAAGACGAGAAACGCTAGTGCCGTGCAAAGCACTCCTAAAGCGATCAATGAAAGCGCCGGCATAAGCGTGACCTGTGATGGCCACTGAGCAATTGCCAGGGGCGCCCAAAAAATAGATGTAATCGCCATTGCTAATCCGTTGATGGCTATTCCATCAACAAGAGGCAAATTAGTTGTGACCATAATAATTGCGTATGAATAGCCCATTGCAGCAAGAATCATCATTGCTATGGAAGCCGGGTGGCTGTTTCCAGAAAAACTCTCAATTCCAACTACTGCAATTAGTCCAATGAATCCAACTACGATTCCAAACATTCTTTTAAACTGCCAGACGGTATGGTCGCCTCGAAGTGAAGTTATGATCGCTGCAAATATAGGGACAGTTGAAATAAGTAATCCAGCTAATCCAGAATCAATCTTTTTTTGAGCAGTTGAAATTAAAATCCAGGGACCGATCATCTCAAGGAGGGCATAAAATGCCACAAATTTGAATCCAAGAACAGCGCCCTTAAAGGTTTTTCGATAGAGAGCAACAGGAATAAGTATCGCTGCACCAATTAATGTTCGTCCAGCAACTATTGCTGATGGAGGAATTTCTTCAACGGCGACTGCCATCAGTAAATATGGAATTCCCCATAAAAACCCAACAAGAAGAAAATAAAATAAGGATTTACGACTCATTCAACAACTGCGATCATTACCAGCTTTACCATCTTTACCATTGTGTGGTTTTTTCCTTTAACATTCGATATTTCTCCATGACGCCAGGAGTTGGCGCAGATGTTTGATGTTGTACGTTGCCAAGGTCCCATTGTGGCATTTGCCCTAAGAGCGCCCATGCTGCTTGCTTAGCTGCACCGTTTGCAACGTACTCGCCGATAGGTGGAACAAGTACTTCACGACCAAACAAAGAACTAGCAATCACTGGTACTGCAGGATTTTTAGCTGCACCACCAATGAGCAAAATTCGTTCAACCTTGACCCCTAAAGCAACGAGTGAATCAACAGCATCAGCTAAGCCAGATAACATACCTTCGATCATTGCTCGCGCTATATCTGCAGGATTTGAATTGTTGATATTCATACCCGACAGCACGCCAGTTGCATTCGGACGATTGGGAGTTCGCTCTCCTTCAAAATATGGCAACAGCGTTAGTCCATGCGCACCAGGTTCTGCTGAAAGTGCTAACTGACCAATCTCATCATGAGTTTTGCCAAGCATCAGACACGCTGCGTCTAGAATTCGAGCAGCATTGAGCGTGCAGACAAGTGGAAGAAATCTGCCTGTTGCATCTGCAAAACCTGCAACACTTCCCGATGAATCATGTGTAGGGGTTTGAGAAACGGCAAATGCAGTTCCACTAGTACCAAGGGAAACTACAACATCGCCTGGCTGGGCTTGTAATCCTAAAGCTGCGGCTGCATTGTCCCCAGCACCTGCTGCAATTGGAATTCCTTTTTGAGTTACACCGCCAAATTCAGATGCAGCAACGATTCGTGGCAGTTGAAGCTGTCGATTTTTTCCTAACGCTAACTCGATAATCTCTTGACGATACTGTGAAGTTGTTGGATCAAAATAACCTGTACCGGAGGCATCGCTTCTGTCAGTAAACAGTTTTGTAAAATCTTTTCCTCCTTGGATTTGCCATGAAAGCCAGTCATGGGGCAAAGCAACGGAAACCGTTTTTGATGCATTTTCTGGCTCATGGTCTGCAAGCCATCTGAGTTTTGCAGCCGTAAATGATGCAACTAACTTAGATCCAACTTTTTTTGCAATCTCTATATCTCCACCTGCTTCGCGATTCAAACTCTCAGCAGCGTCAGCAGATCGAACGTCGTTCCATAACAGTGCATTTCGAATGACATTACCGTCACTATTGAGTGCGACCATTCCATGTTGTTGGCCAGCAATTGAAATTGCAGAAACGTCTTCTATGCCATTGGCATCTGAAATAGCTGTATTTAATCCATTCAACCAATGAATTGGATCGACTTCTGTGCCATCAGGATGAGTGGCCCGACCTTGGCGGACTAGTTCTCCCGTATCTGCATCACGAATTACAACCTTCACAGATTGGGTCGAAGAGTCCACACCGGCAATAAGTTGTCGTTTGGCCATGGGTAAAGGCTAGACTGTCCCAGTCAGAGTTGACCACAAGTGGCAGGAATTTAGCTACTTCAAAAACAGGATTATTTGTGGAGTAAAAATGCGTATTGGTGTCCTAACTGGCGGCGGAGATTGCCCTGGACTAAATGCTGTGATTCGTGCAGTAGTTCGCAAGGGTGCTAAAGAGTATGGCCACGAGTTTGTTGGTTTTCGTGATGGATGGAAAGGACCTTTAGAGGGTTTAACAATGCCCTTAAGCCTTGAGACAACTCGAGGTATTTTGCCCCGAGGCGGAACAATTCTTGGTTCTTCGCGGACGAATCCATTTAAAATTGATGGTGGTGTTGAGCGCATAAAAGAAAATCTCGAAAAAAGTGGAATTGATGCGTTAATTGCAATTGGCGGAGAAGACACTCTAGGTGTTGCAACTAAGCTTCATGCACTTGGAGTCAAGGTGATTGGCGTTCCAAAGACAATTGATAACGATCTCAATAACACTGATTACACATTTGGTTTTGATACTGCCGTAAACATCGCAGTTGAAGCAATTGATCGCTTGCATACAACTGCTGAGTCTCATCACCGAGCATTAATTGTGGAAGTGATGGGCCGCCATGCAGGATGGATTGCACTTCATGCCGGTCTTGCGGGAGGGGCATCATGTATTTTGATTCCAGAACAAAAGTTTTCTGTTGAAAAAGTTTGCGAATGGGTTGAATCTCGATTTAAATCTCACTATGCACCGATTATTGTTATTGCTGAAGGTGCGATTCCACAAGATGGAGACATGGTTACAAAAGATCAAACTCTTGATTCCTTCGGCCATGTAAAACTCTCTGGAATTGGTGACTGGTTAGCTCAAGAAATTGAGAGTAGAACAGGAAAAGAAGCACGAACATCAGTTCTCGGTCATATTCAACGTGGTGGAACACCGAGCGCATTCGACCGTGTCTTGGCTACTCGATTTGGATTGCAGGCAATCACCGCCGCTCATGAGGGCGATTGGGGCAAAATGGTGGCATTGCACGGCACGAATATCGTGCGCGTTCCTCTGGCTTCGGCAACTGAGAAGCTCAAGTTAGTCCCACTAGAGTTTTATAAGGAGTCAGAGATCTTCTTTGGCTAATTGCCCTGCGCAGTTAACTAACTAGTCTCTACACTTTCCCAATGAGCGCAAACTTAGACAATCTCTTTACAACTGGCCTCGTTGCGGCGCAACAACCACAATGGCCAGGAGGACCAGATGGTCCGGCGATCAAATCCGCTGTGGCCCAACTTCAAGCGCTCCCACCATTAGTTTTTGCAGGTGAATGTGATGACCTAAAAGCTCGAATTGCATTGGCTGCAGAAGGTAAAGGATTTTGGTTACAAGGTGGAGACTGCGCAGAAACTTTTGTATCAGCAACTGCAGATTCAATTAGAAATCGTATTAAGACAATTCTGCAAATGGCTGCAGTATTGCAGTATTACTCCAGTCTTCCTGTTATAAAAGTAGGTCGTATGGCAGGCCAGTTTGCAAAGCCTCGCTCAAGTGATTTTGAAACTAGAGGCGAGGTTAAACTCCCTGCCTATCGCGGAGATGCAGTAAATGACATCGAATTTACAGAAGAATCACGCACGCCAGATCCACAACGTTTAGTACGTGTTTACAACACCTCTGCTGCAACTCTTAACTTGGTGCGCGCCTTTACTCAAGGCGGGTATGCAGATCTTCGCCAAGTTCATGAATGGAACAAGGGATTTATCCGTGACTCCAAAGTTGGAGATCGCTATGAACAGATGGCAAATGAAATTGGTCGCGCGCTTTCCTTCATGAAGTCTGCAGGAGTAGATCCAGAAAGTTTCAAGTCTGTTGATTTCTTCTCAAGTCACGAAGCATTGATCATGGAATATGAAAAGGCTTTAACCCGCATAGATTCTCGGACCGGTGATGCCTACGATGTTTCAGGGCATTTCATTTGGATCGGAGAGCGCACTCGACAGTTAGATGGCGCCCACGTTGATTTTGCGTCAAAGGTTCGTAATCCAATTGGAGTTAAGTTAGGTCCAAAATCAACTGTCGAAGATGCCTTAGCACTTATCGATAAGTTAGATCCCAATCGCGAGCCAGGTCGCATTACATTTATTACTCGGATGGGCGCAGGCAAGATTCGCGAATTACTTCCTCCTCTCGTAGACGGAGTAACAAAATCTGGGGCAAAAGTTTTATGGGTCTGTGATCCAATGCACGGCAATACCTATGAAGCACCAACTGGATATAAGACACGTAGTTTTGATGATGTTATGGATGAAGTAAAAGGATTTTTCGAAGTGCACAAATCTCTCGGTACTCATCCAGGTGGAGTTCATATTGAACTTACTGGAGATGATGTAACTGAGTGCGTAGGCGGTGGAGAAGAGATTTCGCATGAGGATTTAGCCTCACGCTATGAAACTGCCTGTGATCCACGGCTGAACCATTCTCAATCACTCGAGCTTGCATTTTTAGTTGCCGAAATGTTGCGTGATCGCTAACTTTGGTCTGTGCCCGAGCTTATAACTTCTTATAAAACACCGATCGGGACACTTAATCTTTTAGCTGATGATCATATTTTGATTGGGGCCAACCTTAGTAATGTGTCAGCGTTGAAGCCTGGAAAAGATGCAAAGAATGTTAAGCACATCCCAGTTATTTCAGACCTGATACAAGATTATTTTGATGGTGATTTAACTGCCCTTAATGGAATTCAAGTGCGACAAGAGGGACCACAATTTTCACAATCTGCATGGAAGGCAATGCGAAAAATTGCTCCTGGTAAAACCTGGACCTACTCAGATCTAGCATCGCGCGCAGGATCTGCTGCAGCGGTAAGAGCAGCTGGAAGCGCATGTGCGAATAATTCAATTATGTTGGTAGTGCCGTGTCATCGAATTGTAAAAACCGGTGGGGCATTAGGCAACTACGCATATGGTGTTGAAAAGAAGAGATGGCTATTAAGCCACGAGGGTTATTTGTAACAATAGATAGCACGCAAAGCTCAAGGTTTTGATAAACGTGCAGAAATGAATCGAGTTAGTTGTTTTCTTTAAGAACAATTAAGTACATGGCAAGAAGTACCAGGGTTCCACCAAGGAGCACTTGAAGAGTTAGTACTTCTCCACCAAAAATGACTGCAAATAATGCAGCAAAGACCACTTCCATTGTAAGAATGACTGCAACCTTTGTCGCGCTAATGTGAGCTTGGGACCATGTTTGAATAATGAAAGCAACCGCAGTTGCAAATACTGCAGTAAACACAACAACGGCCCAAACTCCTCTATCTGGAGGTGGTGAATAACCTTCTGGAATTGAAGCAATACCAGCCATCACTGCGCAGATAGATAACTGAACCACAGTCATTGCATAGACATCTCGACCTGGCGACCACTTACTAAGAGCGATGATATGAGCTGCAAAGAAAATTGCACTCATTAGTACAAGCATCTCTCCAAATCCAACTGAAAAACCTTGTACCGAAAGCAAAGCAAGACCAACCGTGGCAATGAAAATACAGAGCCAAACAAATCTACTAATTCGCTCCTTGAGTATGAATGATGCTAAAAGAGGAGTAAGCACAACGTAGAGTCCAGTAATAAAACCAGTGATCGCAGCGCCGGTTCGTTCAAGACCTAAAGTTTGAAAGATGTATCCAAATCCTAAAAAGATACCGGCCATGGATCCACGCAAGAGCAAATCTTTATCAAACTTTTTAATCACTTGAGGTTTAATCACAACCATTACAACAACTGCCAATGAGAATCGAGTAAATAGGAAATTGTTGACACTTTGTCGCTCAATTGCATCCTTCATGACCACAAATGCCAATCCCCAAGCTGCAGCCACACCAAGTAATGCCCAAGGGGCTAGTTTTAATTGAAGTTGGTGGCGAACAGACATCATCCACGCAGTTTCTTGAGTAGTGCGACTTCCTTTTTATGAGCAGGCTCTAAGCCGGGAGTTTCCAAAATTAATGGCGCATTTGCAACCGCCGGATGTTTCAGTAGTTCCTTGAAAGGATCTATACCGATATGCCCATCACCAATGTTTTGATGGCGATCCTTGAGAGCTCCGCATACATCCATAGAATCATTTGCATGGACGAGTTTAAATCGTTCGATTCCTGCAATCTCCACCAATAGATCGATGGTTTCCGTCATTCCACCTTTGGTAGCAATATCGTGACCCGCTGCAAATACATGGCACGTATCTAGGCAGATTCCAACCTTTGGGTGATAATCAAGTGCCTTTAGGTACATCTCCAAATCATCTAATTTTTTGACTAATGACTGACCTTGTCCAGCCGTTGGTTCAAGTAACAAAAATGGCGATGAATCATCCAACGCATTAAGGATTGGCATCATGCCTTCGTGAATCTGCTTCCATGCTTGATCAACGTGAGAAACATCAACTGCAGAACCGGTATGAATCACGACTCCAAGTGCGCCAATCTGTTCGGCTCTTTTTAGAGAGTAGGCCGTTGAGGCTAAAGAGTTTTCATATGTTGTAACAGTTGGAGAACCTAAGTTGATTAGAAAAGGAGCGTGGACGTAGGTTTCAAGATCCATTTCTGATGCTTTGATTTTAAATGCTTCATCTAGTTCTGGTTTTGCGGCAGGCATTGCCCACATGCGAGGACTTGATGCAAAAACTTGAATCGCTTCAGCCCCTATTTCTTGGGCATAATCAATAGATCGTTTAGCCATTCCACCGGTTGTGGGAGTGTGCGCACCAATTCGTGGCTTTTTCCCTAGCTTAGGCATTCGGCTACTGTACTTTAATCGTTACAACGCTGCCACGTTCAACTTTTGTTTTTTCAACAGGAGAGACTGAGGTCACCTTTTTGATCTTATTCTTTCCAGTTGGAATAACTTTTGGCTCTAGACCGAGTGATCTCAATAGTTTTTTAGCATCATCGGTTGTCATTCCCTTTAAATTACTTGGTATGAATGTATAGCGAGGACCTTTTGAAATGACTATGGAAACCTTCGCTCCCTTATTCAAGGCGATCCCGCCGGCAGGGTTCTGTGAAATTACCGCAAGCTCTAGAACGTTCTCACTGTATGCATATGTGGGTTGAACATCAAAACCAGCCTCCGTTAACTCATTGAGTGCTTGTTCGCCGCTCTTTCCGAGGTATGAAGCTAACGCAATTTGCTCAATTCCTTTGGAGACAGTTATCTCAACTTGCGCATCTCGTCTTACAGATGTTCCTGCCTCTGGACGCGTTTGAATAACAAAACCCTTGGGAATTTCATCGTTAAAGGTTTCATTAACTGCAAGAATTTCTAGAGGAAATTTTGATAACACATTTTGAGCTGCTGAAACAGTTAATCCTGCTGTTTTTGGAATTGTGTATCGCTCTGGTCCTTTTGAAAGTATGAAATCAACTCTGCCATTGGCTTGAACTTTTCCACCTCCAGCAGGAATTGATTCGATAACATTGCCTTTGGCGATCTCTTCATCAAATCGACTTTCAACTACCGCAGCTGTTAGACCAAGAGGCTGTAAAACAGAAACGGCCTCATCATATGTGGCACCAACTGTTGATGGCACAACAACTTGGGAACCTGGACCAACTAAACCCCACCAGCCTCCAACACCAAGGGCGATTGCAAGAACTAAAGCAACTTTGCGGTTTCGACGCACTCGCTTGCTTGCACGCCTCTTCTTTTCTTCTTTTCTCTTTAGTTGGCGAGTAGTTTCTGTTTTTTTCTCTTTAACTTCGTCTTGAACTTTTTCTTCAAATTCCTTTACGGCAATAACTTCTGAATTAAGTCTATTTTTTGTGCGCGATTTTTCGCGAATAGGCTCAACAGGCAAATCTAAACCTAATGACATTTGATTCTTCTTCGGGTCTAGATCCACTTGAATTTGTGCAAGTTCATCTAAAAACTCAATTGCAGTTCGAGGACGATCGTCCGGGTTTTTTGCCGTAGCTCGGGCGATTAAGTCATCTAGTGCTTGCGGAATTTCTCTGCGTTTACTGCGAAGCCGCGGAACCTCTTCATTGACGTGCATGTAAGCGATCTGAATGGGGGAGTCGGCAGAAAAAGGTTTATCGCCAATTAACATTTCGTAGGCAAGAATTCCTGCTGCGTAGACATCACTGCGAGAATCGGCGATTCCGCGTTGAACCTGTTCAGGGGAGAGATAAGAGACACTTCCTAAGATCACACTTGACTCGGCCGTCATGGTTGAACCAATTAGTTCGCCTCTGGCTAATCCAAAATCTGCAACTTTTACTCTGCCTTCATTCGAAATCATGATGTTTTCAGGCTTTATATCCCGATGAACAATTCCTAATGTGTGTGCGGCAGATAATGCACTTAAAATTGGAGTTAAATAATTGATTGCATCTTTGATTTCAAATCTTCCGCGCTCATTTAAATATTCACGCAATGAATGGCCTTCAATAAGTTCCATTACCAAAAAGACTGCAGGCACACCATTTTGGTTCCACCCTTGATCCTGTACTGCAACAATATTGGGATGGGAAAGTGCCGCTGCAGCTTTAGCTTCGCGAATAAACCGCGACACGTAGGCATCATCTTGGGCAAGATGTGAGTGCATGATTTTTACTGCAACTTTGCGATCTAACCTCGTGTCAATTGCCTCATAAATAGCTGCCATTCCGCCATTGGCTACTTGTCGCAATAATTGATAGCGACCATCAATGAGTTCACCCGTCAGATCTGACATGTGGCGATTTTATGGAACCAACGTGGGAGGGCCTCATCTGGCGCGCCCAAAGAGACTATGAAGTCAGTTTTACATCACAGTTTTCGGCTGTTTTATCCATCTTGAAGTACGCATCTTGATAACTCTGCCATTTGAGCATTAAATCTCGCAGGTGGTGTCCATCACGATCTAGAACTCGTTCAAGTCCTATTTCTTCAGATGTTTCAATCCAATAAGTCTTTGCGCCGGCATCTCTGACAATCTTTTGTGCAGCGCCTACTCCTTCGAGGATTAAAATTTCACTTGCAGGAACAAGCTGTTCTTCACCAAATTCCATAGTGGCCCAGTTAAATTTTGCTAGGTAAAAATCTTTTCCTGACTTATGTGCATGCACTATGTCGGATAGCTTTGCGGTCAGATCTTGAGACAGTGCTTGTTCCCAACCGTTGTACAGATCATCCATATGAACGACTTGAACAGTTGCCGTTAACTTATAATCAGCCTCAAGCCTAGTGGCCAGCGTAGTTTTACCTGAACCTGCAGGACCATCAATTGCTACGAGCACGATTCCAACGTCGCCAACCGATAACAGCAACAAAAGTGAATACAACATAGAGCATCGCAGTAAACCAATACCCCAGGAGCAAATACTGCGTGCTACCCACGATGTTGATGATCAGCCAAAGGAACCAGGCCTCAAATTTCTCATAGATCATCAGTAATTGAGCGAACAAGCTTCCGATCAAAATGAAGGCATCCGACCATGTTGCGGCAGCACCGATTCCAGACAAGACGGGCGATAAAATAGCAACAGATGCAATTACTGCAAGTGCGATGTAGGAACGATTTCTGGTTGACAAGGTTCCTGGTTTAGCTCCAGTAGGTCCCCATCCGCGCCAGCCGAAGAAAGCTGCAACTATAAAAATTATTTGAAGTGCAGCACTTGCAAAGAGTTCTACCTGGTAGAAAAAAACTGCATACAAAATGCTTCCTGCGGCCCACCATGGCCATGTAATTCTTTTTCCAGTAGTTCCCAGCCAAACCCCAATAAAAGAAGTAACGGCAGCAATAAACTCCAACACGGAGACTTCATATTCCCATGCTGTGAATAAAGTAATTGACATTGTGATTTTCCTTTCCGCATCCGCATTACCGGATCGGTCTAACGGTCGGTCTGAATTTCAGACCCTCTCAGCCTTTGTGGCTCCCGTGTTCATAGAGTAGCGTTATCTCGTGCTCAAGTTCGGTTATCTTGCCATGATTGCATTCACAGTCTTTGGTTCCATATGGCTTGAGTTTGTTCTTAAAGTAAAAGTTCTCAGAAGATACAAGCAAGCAATTAAGGCAATACTGCCCGTCTCCCTGATCTTTATTGCCTGGGATGCCTATGCAATTTCTGCAGGGCACTGGTGGTTTGATAAAGAGCAAATCCTTGGAATTTTTGGTCCCTTTGGAATTCCCTTTGAAGAGTATCTGTTTTTCACAGTAGTACCACTGGCGGCAATCCTGACGATAGAGGCAGTACGAAGTGTGAAAAAACATTGGCAGGTATACAAATGACATACACGCAATTAGCTCTTTGCGCGGTTGTAATAGCTGTAACTGTTGATCTGTTCGTGATTAAAACTACCTTGCTCAAACGAAAGGTGTTTTGGACTTCATATGCCATCATTGTTGGTTTTCAACTTCTTACAAACTGGTGGCTAACTTCTCGCAATATCGTGATGTATAGCCCGGATGCGATAATTGGAATTCGAATCGCATCTGCCCCAATTGAGGATTTACTCTTCGGTTTTGCCTTAGTTTTGGGAGTGCTAATTAACTGGATACGGTTAGACGCTTCACATAAGCCGCGCTAGCTACACGTAGCCTTCTACCCGTAGAAGTTTTAGCCCGCTTATTGAAGATGTCGTAATCAATTTTTTCGACTTCTTCAACGATCCCACAGTACAAAGTACTTGCAGCTTCTATACAAGGTCGACTTGTTGGTTCTAATAGTTTGATTCCTGGGGCTGCCTCGATCTGCAATCTCTTTACTCTGGCAATTTGAAACTTTAACGCTTCAACTATTTGGGGTGTAAGAACCCGAGCTTCCAGCATTTTGCGATCCACTCCAAAATCTTTTAATTCATTTTTAGGTATATAAACCCGAGATCTATCTAGATCTTCGCCTATATCCCGAATAAAATTAGCTAACTGAAAAGCAATGCCTAAAGTTTTTGCCGATTCAAAGGCATCAGCATGCAAAGGTCCCAGAATTGGAACCATCTGAAGTCCAATAACTGCAGCTGAGCCATACACGTACTCCATTAAATCTTCATAAGTTTCGTACTCTTGGACAGTTAAATCCATCTGCATTGAATGCAAAAATGCTTCAAAGTATTCATGTGGGATATCAAATCGATTCACTGTATCTATGAGTGCTCGCCCAACAGCATCACTACTTTTACCTTTCTTTAAATCTGAAAGAACTGTATTTCCCCAGGCATTGAGCTCTTTAGCTTTCTCTTGTACAGTTAATTGAGATGCCAAGTCATCGACAATTTCATCGGCATAGCGAGCAAAGCCATAGAGTGCGTGGACAAATGGTCTTTTGGCTTTTGGTAACAAAAGAGTTGCTAAGAAGTACGTTTTGCCGTGAAGAGCATTGAGTCGTTTGCACTCCGCGTACGATGCACGCAGATCGGGATCGAGAATTCCGGCAGCGGTTAACTCATCCACTTATTTGACCGGACCCACAATACGTTCTGCGGCTAAGCGTCCTGAAATCAAGACCATCGGTACACCCACACCTGGTTGTGTTCCAGATCCAGCGAATACAACGTTTTCAATTCCAGCAGCAATATTGCGAGGCCTAAATGGACCTGTTTGAAAGAAAGTATGGGCACTTGCAAACGGTGCACCAGCTTCCATCCCTTGGGCCTGCCAATCTAATGGTGTTGTTAGTACTTCAGTTTCAATGGAATCACCAAATCCTGTGTAGCCACGTTTTTCCATAGTTTCAACCATGTGATCGCGATATGGCTTAGCTTGCTTCTTCCAATCGATGTTTGCAGTCAAGTTAGGTGTTGGAAACAAAATGTAATAGGAATGTTTTCCTGCAGGCGCCAAGGTTGGATCATCTTTTGAAGGTAACGTCACCAAAAGACTTGGATCACTCATGAGTACTTTTTTCTTGATGAGTTCATCAAATATTCCATCCCATTGATGGCCAAAATGTATGTTGTGGTGGGCTGCAAATTCATACTCTCGTGAAGATCCAACCAACATTGTCACGCAAGAAGGGGAGTAGTTAAGCCGCTTTACTGAAAGTGGAGTTTTCCCGAGTAAATCACGCCAAGCAACTGGAAGATCAGGATTTAAAATAACCGCATCACATTCAATTCGTTGACCGTCTTCTGTGATGACGGCCTTTGCTCGAGAGTTAACAACATCAATCTTTGAAACAGTAGTGCTGTATTTGAAAACTACTCCATGCTTTTCTGCGGCTGCTGCCATTGCCCGTGGAACGGCATGCATTCCTCCCTTTGGAAAAAAGACACCATTAACTGAGTCCATATAAGCAATTACTGCATAGATTGCTAAGGCCTGTTGTGGGCTAACACCGGCATACATTGCTTGAAATGAATACACGCGTTGTAGCCGAGGATCTTTCATGAACTGATTAACTTTAGGGGACAGACGTCTGAAGCCACCTAATGCAATTAAACGGGCCAGGTTTGGAGTTAACAAGTTAAGTGGTGAGTCAATGTTCCTGTCGATGAAATCATTCATTTCGTACTTGTATAACTTGGTTACAAAATCTACATATTTTGCATAACCAGCAGCTTCTTCAGGGCTAATTTTTTCTGCAATCTCTGCTTCCATTTGCGCAGTATTTGCATGAACATCTAACTGCGATCCATCTGCATAAAAAGCTCGGTAAAGAGGTGAGACTGGCATAAGTTCAAGCCAATCTTTCATATCTTCACCCACGCTACTAAATGCATCTTGAATCAGTGATGGCATTGTTAAAACAGAAGGTCCGGTATCAAAAGAGTATCCATCTTTTTTCAGCAAACCATTACGTCCACCGGGAACTGATTCACGTTCTATTACGGTTACTTTTCGACCTGCACCTGCCAGACGTAGCGCTGCACTGAGTCCGGCCAATCCAGCACCGACCACAACTACATGATCTGTTGGTCCCTTTACGCGTGCTGGCATCAATTACTCCTCTTCGTGGCAATATGAGCTAATTCTCTTAACAACTGCTGTCCTTCTTCAGAAAAATATGGTGAGTCAATAGCTCCAAGAGATTTTTCGGCTAACTCTTCAATCATTTTTTCCAACTTATCCTTTGCGCCAGAGTCCAAGATTATCTGCTGCAGGCTAGTTATGCCCTCTGAATCTAAGTTAGGTGATCCAAAGTATTTATCAAAGATCTGTGTCTGTGATGGAGATTGATGTTCGCGTGAAAGGGCGATCAAAACCGTTTTCTTACCCTCACGCAAGTCATCACCGGCAGGTTTTCCAGTGATGGAAGCGTCACCGAATACACCTAACAAATCATCACGAAGCTGAAATGCCTCTCCAAGAGGCAATCCATATTCTGATAGCGCATCAATTCTCAACTGATCTAATGGATTAGCCATGGCCGCACCAAGATGTAATGGGCGCTCTATTGTGTATTTACCAGATTTAAATCGAGCAATTTTAATTGAACGCTCAACACTTGAACTTTTCTGTGTTTGTTCATGGATATCTAAGAACTGACCTGCCATCAGTTCAACGCGCATTTCGTTGTAGTATGAAATTGTTCGTGCATATTGTTCATGTGTTAATCCAGCTGAATTCAACATTTGATCCGACCAGACAAGAGCCAAATCTCCTAGTAGAACGGCAGCTGACAAACCGTATTGCGGTGCAAATCCCTCAAGTTGATCCTGAACATGAATCGATTCAAAATGGCGATGAATAGATGGTTTACCTCTTCGCGTATCGGATGCATCCATCAAATCATCATGAATGAGAGCACATGCTTGTAATAGTTCTAAACTTGAAATTGCCCTTAATGTTGATTTTTCAGGCGTTCCTCCCGCTGCGATAAAGCCTGCATATGCAAAGAGTGGTCGCAGTCGCTTGCCTCGCTCAAGTAAAAAAGAAGTCAGTGAGTCGCATACGATCGATAGGTCATGAGAAATCTCTCGAAGATAGCCACACTCACGGCTTAGAAATACTTCAAGCTCTTCTTCGACCGAAGTACGAACGGCAAGCAGGCTCGACTTTGGCGCTGAATTCACGTGATAACGGTACCCTCACTCAGTGGTACTTGGCACATCCTATTCATTTGAATTCTTTCCTCCCAAAGACGCAGAAGGGGAGGAAAGATTGTGGCATGCAATCGAAGGCCTCAAATCTATAGCACCAGATTTTGTCTCCGTTACCTATGGAGCGGGTGGCTCTACGCGAGATCGCTCGATTCGAATTGCTCGTGAAATCACAGACCGCACAGGAATTCCTACAGTTGCACACATTACGTGTGTTGGATCTACCCGCGATGAGTTGCTAGAAATTTTACACAGTTACCAAGATGCCAAAATCACAAGCATTCTTGCGCTAAGAGGTGATCCTGTTGGCGGACCATTAGCGCCTTGGATTCCAACCGAGAATGGTTTCGCTCACGCTGATCAACTTGTAGAGCTAGCTCGTGATTGTGGAGGTTTTACAATAGGCGTAGCTGCTTTTCCAGATGGTCACCCAAGTTCTGGCGGAGATTTTAATAAGGATATTGACGTACTTGTTAGAAAAGAACAGTTAGGTGCAACTTTTGCGACAACACAATTCTTTTTTGATGTTCAAGCCTATGTCAATCTTGTGGAGCGTCTTGCTAAACGTGGTTCATCTTTAACGATTATTCCCGGAATATTGCCAGTAACTAACGTGAAACTTTTACATCGAATGGCAGAGCTAGGTGGAACACCAGTTCCACCAGATATTGCAAAGGCCTTTGCTGATGTTGAGTCCGACACGCAGGCAGTTCGCAATCTGGGGGTGGAAATTGCTACAAAACTTTGCCAGGAGCTTTTAGAAGCAGGAGCACCTGGATTACATTTCTATACTATGAATAGTTCCACAGCAACAGTTGAGATCTATCGAAGGATTACAAATGCTCAGTAAACAGGAATTCAAAGTCAGGTGGAGTTCATTACATAGTGATGCAAAGACAGATGGCGTCGTTGGAGCGTGGTTGAATATTTCTTATCGTTTCGGCCTTGTTTGCACACTTCTTCGAATCTCTCCAAATGTTTTGACATTATTAGGTTTACTTGGCGCAGTAGCCACTGCAGTCACTTCCCAAACATTGTGGGCCATTTTCTTTCTTGTTTTTTCCCTATTTTGCGATGGTATAGATGGAAGTGTTGCAATCTTTCAACAGCGTGAAAGCAACTGGGGAGCAACACTGGATGCCGTAGCTGATCGAATCAGTGAAGCTTTTTGGTTTTTCACTCTCTTTGCCATTGGAGTTCCGGCGTGGATTCCTATTGTTTTGTGGAGCATCGCTTCGTTTCAGGAGTACGCGCGTGCAAAATTAAAGGCACTAGGAGTTAGCGATCTTGGAGTAGTAACTCCAGCGGAAAGACCTATCAGGGCTAGTTTCTTGTTTATCGCATTGGTAATGAATTACGTGGATATATCAGGAGTAACTTGGCTTTCAATCGGTTTCTTAGTGGTTCAGATTTATAGTTTTGTTAGTGTCGTAGTTTTCGCTCGAAACCAATTGCTTCGGCAACTAGATCAGCACTAATACCAACCAACGGAAGTCCACCACCTGGATGCGCCGATCCACCTACTAGGTAAAGTCCCTTTATAGGGGATCTATTTTTTGCTCTTAAGAAAGCGGCACGGGGACCATTACTTGATGTCCCATAGATAGCACCACCCGGAGCACGTACCTGAGATTCCAAATCGGCGGGAGTGCGTATTGTCAATGTTTCTAATCGAGAACGAATTGGAATTCCATGTTCCTCGATTTGGTCAATGATTGTGCTT
>WLED01000049.1 GCA_009704445.1 Actinomycetota bacterium | reverse complement strand
GTAGCAACGGAATTGATTTAGCACATCCAGATAGTTGGATTGGTGCTGTCGCTTTAAGTACTGATCTGCCTGTGATTGATAGCGATAAGGAAGTTATTGTCTCTCCAAGCGGGGCAGAGTCTTTTGTCGAATGCGGCGTTAAATGGTTTTTACAAAATAACGGTGGAACAGATGGAGACAGCACGGCGCAGATTTTGGGTTCTGCCATTCACGCTTTTGCAGCAAAGATGGTGGAGCAACCAGGCACGTCAAAGAGTGAGTTAATTGCTAATTTAGAAAGTTCTTGGAAATTGATTGATCCCAATAGTGGTTGGGTAAGTGCTTCAAACTTAGAAACTGCAGTAACGATGCTAGAAAAATTCGTTGAGTATCACAAACAAACACCTCGCGAAATTAAAGG
This sequence comes from Actinomycetota bacterium, assembly GCA_009704445.1. Lineage (GTDB taxonomy): Bacteria > Actinomycetota > Actinomycetes > Nanopelagicales > Nanopelagicaceae > Planktophila. Next base: position 7,703 of record WLED01000049.1, on the reverse strand, counting down.
CGCAGAACTTCGTTTTGATGTAAAACTAGGTCGCGCTCGAATCATTGGAACAGTGGATCGACTTGAAGTTGAAGCAGATGGTTCACTTTTCATAATTGACTTTAAAACTGGAAACACAGCCATTACAAAGGAAGAGGCTAAGAAAAACCTTCAACTAGCAAGCTATCAGTTGGGTATCGCAGAGGGTGGATTTAGCGATGGAGTAACAAGTGCGGGGGCAGAACTTGTTTACTTAGGTACCAATAGCGCAGAAGCAGCAATTCGTGAACAGCGATCTATCAATCTAGAAGAAGTTAAAGAGAAGATTGAAAGTATTGGCGAAGGTATGGCCGCTGCACACTTCTTTGCCACTGTTAATAAACGCTGCAAGGGCTGCTCTGTTAGAAAATCCTGCCCAGTTCAAAGCGATGGACGTGCGGTGAATGAAAAATGAGTACTGAAAACGGTATGAATAATTCAGATAAAAATGTGAAGTACTCACCGCAAGAGATTATTGCCAAATTACAGGCTCATCCTAAATTTGGTTCACAGATCAAACCTATTACAAGCCACCAGGCAGAGATTATTGAAAGTGGTCTAGAACCGGCAGTTGTCATTGCTGGTGCAGGCTCTGGAAAAACCGAGACTATGAGCAATCGAGTTTTGTATTTGGTTGCAAATGAGTTGGCAACACCAGATCAAATTTTGGGGCTTACATTTACACGCAAGGCTGCAGGTGAGCTCTCAGTTCGTATACGCAAGCGCTTGCGACAACTTGCACAGTTGCCAGAGTTTAAACACATTTCATCTACTGGAACAAATGTAACTACCTATCATTCTTATGCTGGCAAACTTCTAAGTGAGCATGCCATTCGCTATGGCATAGATGCCGATGCAGAGCCTTTGGGTGAGGCTGCAATTTGGCAAATAGCATCTGATGTAGTTCGCAACTGGGCAGATGATTCTTATCGTAATCAGAGCGCTGTAAGCACTGTGATTAAAGATTTACTAGGTCTTTCAAAGTTCATGCTGGAACACCAAGTAAAACCGGCAGAGATTGAAAGAATTGATAATGAAATCTTAGAACAAATGCAAAGGTTTACGGGCAGCACAAATGAAGAGACTCGTGCAGTAGTTCGTGCAATGCGCCAGCGAAATGCCCTGCTCCCTATGGTGGAAAGCTTTTTACAACGGCGCAAGGATGCAGGAGAACTCTCTTTTGATGATCAAATGTCTCTTGCCGCAGACATTTCAGAAAACTTTCCAGATGTTGCAACCTTAGAGCGTGGCAAATACAAAGTTGTATTACTAGATGAATATCAAGATACATCGCAATCACAAGTGCGAATGCTCTCCTCACTCTACGGTTCCGGCCATCCAGTTATGGCAGTGGGTGATCCTTCTCAAGCTATTTACACATGGCGGGGAGCATCGGCCGGAACAATGGCATCTTTTGGTAAGTACTTTCCAAAACTAGATAATCAAAACGGAAAACATACTTTCTCACTTCCAACAACATTTCGAAATGACAGAATTATTCTGACAGCAGCGAATGCAGTGGGTCAGCTAATTAAGAGCAACGGCGGGCAACAAGTTGTAGAACTTCAAGCACGAGATGGAGCAGGAGCAGGAGAGTTGTCCTATGGAGTTTATGAGACGATTGAAAGTGAAGCTGCAGCAATCGGAGAGTACTTTAAAAACTTATGGGATCCAGCAGCTTTGAAGTCATGTGCGGTTCTTGTTAGAAAGCGTAGCCAGATTCCTGCGATCGAAATCGCTCTTCGCCAACAAGGATTACCAGTTGAAGTAATTGGAATTGGTGGATTGATCCAAATCCCAGAAGTTGCTGATGTTGTTACTTTAATGAAGATAATTTCAGATCCAGATGCTGGTTCCTCCTTAATGCGCCATTTAACTGGTCCACGAATTAATTTAGGTCCACGCGATATCGCAGCCTTAGGATCATTTAGTCGAGAACGAGCAAAATCCGTTCACGCTGATTCAAAGAGTTTCATAAAAAAGATTGCTGCAGGAAATCCAGAACAGCTAGAGGCTGATGATCAATTCAGCGGATCCATCATCGATGCACTCGATGAAATAGCCATGGCAAAGCACTTTCCCTTTAGCGACATTGGATATCAACGTTTAGTGGTTTTTGCCCAAGATCTTCGACGATTACGTGCATATGCTGGTGGCCAGATAACAGATCTGATAACCGAGATTGAAAACTACTTAACATTAGAGACAGAAATAGTTTTGCGTGAAGGTTCACAAACAGGTCGCAGGCATCTAGATCGATTTTTAGATGAAGCCGCGAAATTTCAACGATCTGGCGGTTCTATTTCGGCATTTCTCGATTGGTTAGATGTGGCATCTGATGAAGAGGGGGGTCTAAAAGCTGGTGCTCCCGAAGTGCGAACTGATGTGATTCAGATTCTCACCGTTCACATGGCTAAGGGCGCTGAATGGGATGTTGTTGCTGTTCCGGGATTATCAGAGGGTACTTTTCCTGGAGTAAACAAAAGCGATCCAGATAATTGGTTGAAAAATGAAAAGCATGTCCCATTTCCACTCAGAGGTGATGCACTAGAACTTCCTTCATTTTCATTTGATGGAATTGAAAAGAACAGCGAAGCATCAAAAGCTATTAAGGCATTTGGTACCCAATGTGTAGATCAAATCAAAATGCGCGAAGAAATGCGCCTTGCATACGTTGCAATAACTAGAGCACGAACTCATCTTTTGTGTACAGCATCTTGGTGGCGAGATGGAACGCGATCGGTTGTGCCAAGTGATATCTTCAACATAATCGCAACTTCAGCCAGCAGTAATGGTGGTTTGTTGATTTCAGATGTGCCTTCTCCCAAAGAAGGAAGTGAAAACCCAACTCTTGAAAATCCACAAAGTGCACAATGGCCCCGTGATTATTTAGGTGAGAAGAGATCACAATTTAATGCCGCAGTTGATCTCTTTGATCAAGCATCTGAGCACTCACTAATTACTAGTGGGGATAATGAGGTAGGTTCTTGGATTTTAGATGCCAAATCTTTAATCGCAGAACATCAGCAGCAGAAAAAAGATGTAATTGAAGTTGCTCTTCCAACAAGACTTTCAACATCAACTTTGGTGGCTCTCCATGAGAATCCAGAAGCACTCGCCCTGAATATTCGCAGACCCATGCCACGCAGCCAAGATCAGTATTCGCGCAGGGGAACAGCGTTTCACTTATGGGTTGAACGAGAGTTTTCTGATGCGGCAACTTTGTTTGGTGATGAGTATTTAGATTATTTGGATCCTCTAGAAGATGACTCAACATTAGAAAATCTAAAAGCTTCCTGGTTAAAGAGCAGTTTTGCCTCACGAACCCCTGTACGTGTGGAGGTTCCTTTTGAAACCACAATTGCTGGCGTTTTAATTCGAGGACGAATAGATGCTATTTATTCAGACGGTGATGGCTATCAAGTTGTGGACTGGAAAACTGGTTCAAAGAAATTAGGTGAGTCTGCGCAAGTTCAATTAGCAATGTATCGACTAGCGTGGGCAAAGTTATCTGGATGCGACATTTCAAAGATTAGTGCTGCTTTTCACTATGTTCCAACTGGCATTACTGATCAGCCAGTCGATTTATTGAATGAATCAGATCTAATTCAGCTAATTTCCAACATTAAGCTTGAGAATAAACAGTAATTATTAATACTGACTATTTCTCTTAATCCTTCATTTAAAGACTTCACTTCAAAAGGAGAATGGATTTGGCTAACTGATCCTGACACGAATTGGAAGATGATCACTAATTCCAGTTGCAACAGTATCTAGCACTTCATATTGATCGGTCTTTAGTGAATTACTTAAAATGTAGTCAAACTGAATTTTGGCACCCCAAGAGGGATATGTATTTTGGGTAATAAGTGAATTCCAGCTAGAGCCAAGTGCTGGGATACCTTTTGGAAGGTTCAAATCCCCAATGATAAGAACTTGAGTCCCATATTGTTTGCCTAATTTTTTGGCCCATAGTTTTATCTTCCGAAGCTGGTAGAGATTTACAAATGGAACAAAAGAAAGATGAGTATTTATCACAGTCCAACCATTTTCAAGTGTTGCAGCTAGTGCGACCCGTGGTTCATCTGCAACATAAATTGGCTTTGCTTTTTGTTTTCCGTCTTTTCCCTCTGCTGGAATGATTAATGGCATACCAATTACTGAGCGTCCCAAATCAATTCGGTCCCAATGTTTGACTGCAACTTTTGAAGCGATGCCAATTCCATAACCACCAACTAACTCTGCACCATCATTGGTATGGGAATTCTTGTTAGTTACTATTTCTGCCTCACTACTATTTACTGCGCGCCATTTAAATCCTGGTGTTCCAATTACACTTGGAGCAAAAGCCCAGTCTGCCGCTCCCATAGATTCGGCAAGTAATCGAACCTGCGAGATTTCTCCCGATCTTTCTAACTTTTCATCTACTTCTTGCACCCCAATGACGTCCGCATTTATTTTGAGCATCGCCTGGCCGAGCAATAGCTGATCGCCTAAAACATCATTTGTAGGGGGAATGGCCATCGCATGGAGGAGATTCCATGAGGTTACGAGCATGGCCCAAGGCTAGTAGCGTTGACCCCTATGAGTGAACTCAATCTTTCACCAATTGATCGTGGCAGCGAGATCCGCACTGATGCCGCAAAATTGGAGCAGCTCTGGAAGAAGGCTCAGATCATTCAGTTAGTCGATGCTCGACTTAGCGCGACTAACGACGCGTTAACTTTAATTGATGCCACTGCAGTATCGGCACTATTAGAGAGCTTTATAGAAGGCGAACGATTCTTTCTTGGAACAAGTCGCACTGACGACCAACCTTATTTTGCGTGGCGCACTACCTGGATAAACCAGCCTATTGATGATGGTTCTGGGGATTATGAAAAAGACAAGTATGAAGGATTTAAAACTTTGCGTGAAGTCGGGGGCAATTTAGATGCCGAAGATTTAACTCTTGCAATGCATGCAGTTGGCTTAGCTAATTGGCATGAAACCCACACACATTGTTCCAAATGCGGGGCACAAACAGTGAGCGATCTTGGAGGAAGTGTTCGTGTGTGTATTAAGGATTCAACACAACATCATCCTCGAACTGATCCAGCGGTAATCGTACTTGTTAGAGATGTAGCAGATCGTATTTTGTTGGGTCATCAACCGATTTGGCCAGAGAAGCGATTCTCAACATTTGCAGGCTTTGTTGAAACAGGAGAGTCATTTGAAGAGTGTGTTTCCCGTGAAATATTTGAAGAAGCTGGCGTGTACCCATCGCAAGTTAAATATATAACTTCTCAACCATGGCCATTTCCAGCATCGATCATGATTGCCTTTGAAGCTATTTCAGATCGTCCAGAAGATGCACGCCCAGATGGTCAAGAAATCACTGAAGTTCGTTGGCTCAGTCGTGAAGAAATGAAACAAGCGGTCGCATCTGGTGAAATTTTGTTACCACCAGGAATATCAGTAGCAAGAAGAATGATTGAAGCTTGGTACACCCGAGTAGAAGGTTACTCACGGAAAGATTTGCAAGGCGAGCAATCGTGGAGACCGTAGGCAATATTCGGGCAGAAGAAATTCTTGATGCATTAGATAACGAGCAACGCGCAGTTGCACTTGCAACTCGCGGACCTGTTTGCGTAATTGCCGGTGCAGGAACTGGAAAAACTCGCGCCATTACACATCGGATCGCATATGCAGCAGCGATTGGAACGATGGATCCACATAAAGTTCTTGCGCTTACATTTACTGCCCGTGCTGCAGGAGAAATGCGTGCACGGCTGCGATCCCTGGGAGTTCCATCTGTCGCGGCACGCACTATCCATGCTGCGGCGCTAAAGCAGTTAACGTTTTTTTGGCCTCAGGTTTTCGGTGGTCGTACACCTGATCTCATCACAACAAAATCAAGCTTTTTAAGCGAGGCAATCAAACGTGCTCAACTTCAAAGCGAGCTTTCAATAACATCTCGCGATCTTCTACGCGATATTGCAACTGAGATTGAATGGGCAAAGGTTTCACAAATTGCACCGTCAGACTATTTATCAGAATCTGTTAAGCGCACAGTTAAACCGAGAATTAATCCAGAACAATTGGCAAAGGTTTACACCGCATATGAAAGTGTTAAACATCAGGAAAGAGCAATTGATTTTGAGGATGTTTTACTTCTTACTACGGCAATGATCGAGCAAGAACGTGAAGTTCGAGAGCGAGTGCAGGATCAATATCGCTTTTTTACAGTTGATGAATACCAGGATGTGTCACCTCTTCAACAGCGTTTGCTTAATGCTTGGCTTGGAAGTCGCCAAGAACTATGTGTTGTCGGTGATCCCGCCCAGACAATTTACTCTTTTGCAGGTGCAACACCTGTTTTTCTTAATTCATTTACAAATAGATTTCCAGATGCAGAAGTTATCCGATTAACAACTGGTTATCGATCCACACCCGAGATCATCTTTACGGCAAATAGTGTTTTGCGTAAAGGTGCCATGGGCAACGAGTTAGTTGCGGTAAATGCACACGGTTCAAAACCAACGATTACTGCCTATAACGATGAGTCAGCTGAGATTGCTGGCATCATCCGAGAAATTACTGAACTGATAACAAGTGGTGTTCCGCCTCAAGAAATTGCTGTACTTGCCAGAACTAATAATCAACTTAACGGTTTAGAAAAAGCTATGAACGCTGCCAACTTGCCAAATCAAGTTCGAAATACTGAACGTTTTTTTGATCGTAAAGAAGTGCGTGAATTTCTTCGAGTAGTTCGAAATGCGTCTGTAATTCCAACCCATGGAGTTCAGTGGCTTGATGAACTACGTACTCTTGCACAACCATTTTTAACTGGTGGGTCCATTGATGGAATTGCCGCCCTTTTACACTTGGCTCGTGAGTTAGATAGCGACAGTTCATTTACGCCTAAGAATTTGCGCACATACTTGCGTGAAGTTGAGGATCTAGTAAGTCAAAACAATCCTCCGACAATGCCAGTTACTACTCTTGCAACTTTGCATGCAGCAAAGGGCCTGGAGTGGGAGCGCGTAATTCTCATGGGTGCTAGCGAGGGAATATTGCCTCTAGAGAACAACAGCACCACAAACGACCAAGCTTCGATCGATGAAGAAAGACGTTTGTTCTATGTCGGAATCACACGGGCCAAGAAAGAACTTCGCCTTAGCTATCGCGGTAAGCCCTCACGATTTTTAGTTGAGGCAGGGCTGATTAGCTAGCTTTTTAGGCTCTGCGGGCTCAAATTAATCACCTTGCAAGCAAGGTCGCCCATGCTTTACCATTGTGACTTCATTATCCATGGCGGGTAGTGAAGATGAGAGAAGGGCCAACGAATATGTCTAACGCATTATTCGTAACAGCAAACGCACCGCGTTCTGCTGCGATCGCTGCTTCTCATACAACCAAGAAGTCTTCTTGGCATACATCAAAGCCTGCGTTTTATGCAGCGTTTTATGCCGGACAAGAGGCCAATGGTGGTTCAATCGAATAATTCGATATAGAACTAGAAGCCAAGGGCCTCGAATCCACAAGGATTCGGAGCCCTTTTTCTTTTTCTATAAAGAAAAAAACTCATTCGAGTCAAGACAAATAACCTAAAAGAGAAAGACCGGAAGCAGTACCCGATAACAATCGGCCAACAGGGAGAGATGATTTCCCAGAAAAAAGAGGTGAGAACATGAGCGTTCTCT
>WLED01000048.1 GCA_009704445.1 Actinomycetota bacterium | reverse complement strand
TTGTCATTGGAAAATCTTCCTTCACGCACTTGCCAGTTACCTGGCCTGTTCGTCACCCGGAGCACCCCGCCGCGGTGGAGGGTTGCCGCCTACTAAGCCGGGGCTAATACGTAGGACTCGTGAACAGTGCCAATTCTAGCCACTACTGCCCAAAAATCCCAGCCGTTACTTTGGGATGTAGTTCCACTCGCATTGCTGCAAAAGCATGTGCTGGCCAATTGGAGCCAAAGACTCGGCGCAATAGAACTGTGAGTGCATATCCCGGTGCATCTACGCTGGCACGATCTAAGGCGCGAAAGGCTAATTCGTTTTCGCCGCGCTCATATGCCAATGTGGCAAACAAACATGCAATGGGTGCAACAAAACCAATGGGTGCAACCTTTAGCAGATAGAGCCACATGTTCCAATAAGCATCAAAGCTTTTCTCTCCATGAGATCCCAGAGCAAAATCGCGTACCTGAACATCGGAAAGTCGACCTATCACCTGTGAAATCAACTCAATATCACTTCCCTCCCCTAATTGAGAAAACTGCACCGCCAAATCAATCACAGCTGTTGCTCCCTCGCGTTGCAAGAGATTGAGTTCGGTACTCTCTGAATCTATTGAAAACGTTTGCACCGAATTCATAAACTCCAAATCAGTGGCAAGTGGTAGAGCCGTGATGTTTATGTAGGTATTTTCAGTTGTCATCGTGATTCATCCTTTGAAGGTAGTTGGAGCTGCGACTATGGTGATTTCTGCAAGTGAGATCTTTACAACCGAGCCGGTAACCGCGCGCAGTTGGGCATTGTGGGTATATGCGCCATTCCAAGTCGTGGCAAGTGTGACTACATAAACACCAGGCTTGGAATAGATGTGATGGATCAAGCCATGTGGGTATGGAGCTCCACTTTCTGTCGTAGAAAACGTTGAGCCATCACCAAAACTCCATAGATAGGAAGGCCGTAAAGTGACGTCAATAACTTCACCAATGATCTCAACTCGGCTTTGAAACAATTTAGGAAGATCACACCAAAAGTAGACAGGAACAAGTACTAGCGGCTCAAACTCTGGTTGGTAGGCAACCCCAGCTGTAGGCACTAACTTTGTTAATCGATCGCTCAAATTGACTTTAGTAACAGTTTTCTTAACTCTAGGTTTAGATGGTTTTTTTACGACTGGTTTCTTTTTAATAGGCTTCTTTACGACAGATTTCTTTGGCTCTGGAAGAAGAAAGAAAGGGAGAGGTTTTTTTGTTGGCTTTGCCTTGACTACTGGTTTTTTGGGAGATTGCGCAATAGTTTTCTTTACAGTTTTATCCCCTTTTCGTGCCTCAATGATTATTTGATTATTCTCTGTATACACATTGACGCAGGCGGTTTCTTTACAATCATTTGCTATGGCAGTAGAGGAACTCTGTCCAATAAGCAAAAGAACAGATAGGCAGATTATTAAGGGCTTCATGGCGGTCACCATAAATGTGCAATCAGCGCAGAACTTTGCCCGCGGTGCTAACTGTGGATAGTTATGACAGGCTTAGCTCATGAGTTCACGCGATGGTGATGGCTGGATTGAATGCAGCTGTGGAAGTAAGCATTGGGGAATTCATGGCGCAGCAGGACTTCTAATTTTTCGGAACAATCACATTCTTTTGCAACATCGTGCGCCTTGGGTGCACAACGGAGACACGTGGGGAATTCCTGGTGGAGCGCGAGATTCTCATGAGAGCACCATAGAAGGTGCCTTTCGGGAGGCTGTGGAAGAGACTGGCATTGATGTCAAACTTCTAACGCCTGTTCATACTTTTTGTGATGATCATGGAAATTGGAAATATGAAACGGTTATAGCTCATGCAACTGATGATCTGGTTGCACATGAAGTAAATGATGAGTCACATGAGCTGAGATGGATAGAGATTGAAAAGGTCGAATCGATGACTCTTCATCCAAGCTTTCGCAATTCCTGGCCAGATCTAAAGAAATTGCTTGATAACTTTATCGGCCCACGTTAGTTCTTGCTCGCTACTGTGAGCCACCACAACAACTGTTACACCCTCTCGTGCAAGTTGTTGAAGAACGGTGACTACTCTTCCACGATTTTCATTATCTTGTGCTGCAAACGGCTCATCTAAAATTAGCACTGGAGTTTTCTGAGCAATTGCTTGAGCAATAGAAACTCGTTGGGCCTCTCCCACTGACAAGGTTGTCACCAGACGATTAGCTAAATGCTCTAAACCCAACAATCTAATAATTTCATCAGGTTTGCCACCCATCTCAATAACTTCTCGAACCGAAAATCCAAGTGAATAAAGTTGATTTTGTTTAGCCACCGCTCGTATCTTTGAAAGATCGTGCGCTGATGTCAAAATAGGATGGATTCCATCGATTGTTATTGTTCCTTTGTCTGGCGGAAAATCTCCTGCTATCGCTGCCAACAAGGTGGATTTTCCACATCCATTTGGTCCCGTTATTACAGTGATAGATCCAGCTGGAATTTGTTCACTGTAGTCATAGATCAGTTCACGACCATCTCGCACAATTGTTATCTCATTAATTGTGATCACTGCACACGCCAGACGTTGTTTTTTATACTCACTAATGCAATCAAAATTGGTGCACCCAGTAAAGAAGTTATCAGGCCAATAGATAGTTCATTGGGAGCTGCAATGGATCGGGCAAGAGTATCTGCAAAGACAATTATTAGACTTCCTATTAACGCTGACTGAATAACTAGCAATCGATGAGAAGGTCCATAGATAAATCGAGCGATATGAGGAGCCGCTAAACCGATAAAACCAATAATGCCAACAGTACTTACTGCGCCGCCCGCTAAAAGTGAAAGTGCAACTAAAGCTAACCAGCGCGCTTTAACTACATTGATTCCTAAATGAAAAGCTGTGTCATCACCAAAAGACAATCGATCCAAAGAAGGTGCCACTTTCCAGGCGATTCCTAGTCCGATCAAAGTAGTTGCAGCTACTCCCACAAGATTTTCATATGTAATAAGAGCCAAGGAGCCAAAGTTCCAAAATGAAATCGAACGGGCATCTGCCTGCGTGATCATTGCTGACGTTAAACCCACGATGGCGCTGAGCGTTGCCGACAGCGCGATTCCAACAATTATCAGAGCAAATGAGGACAAATTTCCACGAAGTGATGCAAGCTTTAATGTTAAAGCGGTAGCAAGCAAAGCTCCGATTACGCCACTGATAGTTGCTGCAATAGAGCCAACTTGAGCTAGTCCAAATAGAATCGCGATAACGGCGCCCAATGCCGCACCCGATGAGGTACCAAGTATTGAAGGTTCAGCCAAAGCGTTATTACTTGCTCCTTGTGCCATCAATCCCGCCACACCAAATGCAGCGCCAACGATTACTGCGGCTATAACTCGTGGGAACCGTATCTGCCACAAAATTTCATTACTACCTGGCTGCATCAACTGCTGGAAAAATCCATCAATCTTTGTTGGTCCAACTGACAATGCAATAAAGACCGCAACAAATACAAGAAGGATATTGAGAGCAATCAGGGATTTCTTGAGTTCTCTCACTGCATCACAATTTCTACTGATTTAGCTAATTCCGTAAGAAGTGAATAACTCCTAGGACCAAAGGAGAGCAATAGTGAGTCATCCACATCAATGATTGCTTTTCTTTTTCCTGCTTCGGTTTGGGCAACTCCGGGCAGCTTGATTAATCCCTGAACTCCGCCAACAGATTCCAAACCCTTTGTCATCACCAACAAAACATCCGGGTTAAGGCTAGCCAAGCTCTCTGCAGTCAGAGTATTAAATGCACGTGGCAAATTCTCGGCCCCCACATCCACACCACCTATTTCTTTGATCAGTGAATCAGCCCCTGATCCTGGACCTCCAATCAGATAAACAGTCGAAGTTCCTCGTAGGTACAAAAATGCAATTTTGGGATTGCCACTTACTTGCTTGATTGTGCCTTGACTTATCAATTTATTAATTAATAGTTTGGCTGCACCTGGAGCGCCAATCGCTGAACCAACTGCCAAAACTTTTGGCGAGATATCTTCTAAACTCCAACTTTCAGGAGTTTGAATAACCTTTATCTTTGCTGATCGAATTTGTTCGATTGCAGCCTTTGGTCCAGTTGAGGCATCAATGATGACAAGATCTGGATTTAGTGCAATAACCTTTTCACTAATCACCTGATGACCAGAAGTTACAATTGGAATATCGCTAAGGGAATCTTCATTACTTGATATGTCGCGACCCACCAGAATGGATTTAGCATTAAGGGCGACCATGATTTCTGCGACACCATTGGCAAGCACAACAACCCGTTTGACCGAAAAGTTTTGGGTTCCACTTACTGAAAGCGCAGTTACATCCTCCTGTGAAATACTTTTGGAAAGAAAATTTTGTGAGTTAGCGCACCCAGAGATCATTAAGATTGACATTAGGAAAGCGACTTTCTTCACGAGTTAATTCTGTCAAAAATTTGCCCTACATATCTTCGATTCCTGTCGGCTAAGACAAACGCACTTCGACCATAGACTTTTGCACATGAAGAAGTTGCTAGCGCTCATCGTGTTGATTGCACTCACCATTTCAATCACGCCCGTAAAGGCCTCAAGTGCCTTGGCTACAACCGTTAAGGGTTTGCAAGGCCAGTCACTAAAGGTTTCAACTGCCAATCCAAAGTCTGGTTCTTTGATTACAGTCACTGGGAGTAACTTTGACGAAAACGTGGGTCTCTATCTTGCCTTTTGTGTCGTGCCCAAGAAAGGTGCACCTCCAACTCCCTGCGGTGGTGGCGTGAATAAAGAGGGAGTAAGCGAATCTTCAATTTGGATCTCATCTAATCCACCTCCGTATGCAGAGGGGCTGACAAAAAAGTTTTTACCCAGTGGAAGCTTTACTGAACAGGTACTCATCTCAAGAAAGATTGGCAAGTTTGACTGCACAAAAGTGAAATGTGCCATAACTGTTCGTGCTGATCACTTAAGAGGGGCGGACCGAAGTTATGACCTGTATCTACCCATCAAAATTAAATCAGCAAAGAAGAGCAAATAAATAAGCAAGGTTTGTTAAGAACTTAGAATAAACAAGAACTAACATCAACGAGCAACTAGGAGATCACGTGAAAAAAATATCAATAGTTTTTGCCCTACTAGCCTCCATTTTGTCTTCGCCACAGGCACAAGCAGCTGAAACTGGTTTTGTTGGCAAGATATCTTCTTCCCAAGTACTCATTGACGTAACTCTTACCAAGTTTCCAACAAAAGGTGGGCTCTACATCCAACAATGTGTAGAGGCTCCTTTAGGAACTCGCCCAACTTTGTGTAATGCTGCAGCTCAGTTGTGGATTTCAACAGAGCCACGTGCCTCATTTGCGCCAACAGCCAAAATTGTCTTTAAACCGACGTCAATGTTTACCTCAGGAACAACCAGTGTTGACTGCACTGTTTCCTCATGTGGAGCATTCCTGCGCTATGACCATAATTTGACTTCAGATACTTCAGAAGATCAATTCATTCCACTTACCTTCAAATCATTGACTCAAGTGCAAACTTTAGGTCAGTTTAAAGTCCCAACTTCAATTAAGGCCGGTAGGAAATTAACGTTTCCAACTACAACAAATACTGTAGAACCAATTACTTATGCCGTTGCCGGTACTTGCACGATAATGAAAAACACTGTGACATTTAAAAAGGGTAATTGCACGATCTTGGCAAATGCCTCGGGTAAAACAGATCTCTATGCACCTTTTATGGGTTCGTACACCATTAAAGTTAACTGAAACCAAAAACGATTAGATCGAAGTTAATCCGTTAAGGCAAAATGCTGTTGCTTTTTCGATCTCTTTTGTTGCATTGTTACCAGATTCAATTCGTTTTGTAGCAGTATCGGTTACTGCCTGAATAAAGGCGAGGGCTTGTTGAACATTTTCAACTTGAAGCTTTTCAAGTGATTCCATCAGTGGAGCAAGTAGTCCGCGGTGGGCGACTTTAATCTGGTGTGCCCTCTCTTGTGGGAGAGTTGTTGCATTTAAAGCCTTTGCAAGCAAGTGGCGACCATCTGCAATATAAGTCAGCGCTCCCTTAATCCAAAGTTCAATACAGTGACTCGGAGAATTTGCCTGTGCAATTTCATCGCTCAAATAACTTGCAAAGCCATTGAGTTCATCGATAACTAGATCGGCTACTAAGTCCGCACTACTTGCAAAATATTCATACACAGAAGTTCTAGAAAGACCTGCGCGTTGTGCAACAGCTGCAACGGTGACTGCTTGACCGCCTGATTGCATGGCAATACTTGCTGCAGCATCAATGAGTTGGCTTCGGCGCCAATCACGGTGCTGGGCAAGTGTTTGCGTTTCAATACGTGGCATGGGCCTAGTCTTTCATGCTCTCTGCGAGTCTGCGCAATGAATCCCCCACAACTTCAGAGTCTGAGGTTCTCCAGAGAGGTGGCATGGAGTTGAGCAAAGTACTTCCGTAGCGTTTAGTGACAATTCGTGAATCCAAAATTGCAACTACTCCCCTGTCTTTTTCACTTCGAATCAATCTTCCTGTGCCCTGAGCCAATAACAGTGCAGCTCTAGGAAGAGAGACCTGCATGAAGCCACTTCCACCTGCTGCATCTGCTTGGGCTGCGCGAGCACTCATTACTGGTTCATCTGGACGAGGAAATGGAATGCGATCGATAGCTACCAAGATGCAACTATTTCCAGGGACATCAACACCTTGCCACAATGACATTGTTCCAAGCAAAATTGATGTTTCATCTTTTGCAAAGCGCGCAACAAGTGGGCCGACTGCATCACCACGTTTTTGCGTAATGATTTTGATGGGGAGTTCAGCTAATACTTTTCGCAGATGAGCATCTGCTGCCTCAACTCCCTTCCATGAGGAAAACAATGCCAAAGTACGACCGCCAGCTGCATCAATGAGTTCACCGAGCTCTGTTAAAACTTCCTGACTTGGGCCATCTCTTCCTGGTTCTGGTAAATGCTTAGGCATGTATAAAACGCCTTGGTTAGCAAAATCAAAGGGTGATCCCACATCTAGCATTTGAAGATTTCCGGGATCAATCTCGTCATCGTTTAGATCAGCATTTAACTCTCCACCAATGAGAAATCCAATACTCTTGGCCATCGAATCAAAGCCTTTGCCGATAGTTAACGTTGCAGATGTAGCAATAACTGGAGTTTTTGTCAGTAAGTTCTCACGTAAAACCTCTGACACCGATAACGGTGCCAAATAGAGAGTTGAATACGTTGGTTCATACCAAAGAACCAAGCCATCACCCATTTTAAGAACTGTTGTTGCAGTCGTGCTTATTTCATTGACTGCACCTTTTACTCGGGCACGCTCTGCTAAAGCATCCGTATCAATGATTTCATCATCGGCAGAAAGAAAAGCCGTTATTGCTTTCGCGCTCTCTAAGACTTTGCGGATTGGTGCCTCTAGCGATTGAGGTATCTTTTCTAATCGAGATGCCGGAGAGGCTTCCAACTTAATTGATTCACCATAATCAACCATAGACTCATGAAAATCATTTGCGGCTTTATGAAAAGAATCTGCAAGCTTTCCCGGCATGAATTTTCGCGCCATTGCAGCAGCTCGCAGAACTCGATTTGAAGTTAACTCATCTGTGACTGCTTGAGTGGCTCGATCCATAAACTCATGTGCTTCGTCCAAAATTACACAGTCGCGCTCTGGCAAAATTGGATGTGAATCCACGATTTCAATGGCAAGAAGGGTGTGGTTTGTAACGACAATATCGGCTAACTGAGCTTTGGCTTTTGCATTGGCAGCAAAGCATTTAGACCCAAAGGCACAGACATCGGCACCTACACATTCACGCCCCGAGACGCTGTTTGCCGCCCAAACCCTGCGGTCTACATCTGGTGCATCATCTCGATCACCGCTGACTCCTGGGGTTTTTGCCCAGGCAATCAGTTGCTTTGCATCTTTTTCCAATGATGAAATATCCATCACTAACTCTGCATCTGGATCGATCTCCTCACTATTCATTTTTTGTAGACAAACGTAATTGCCTACACCTTTATAGATTGCAAATGTAATCTCGCGGCCGAGCTCTTTTTCAAGTGCCGGAACAACTGCAGGTAAGTCACGATCTACAAGTTGGCGCTGGAGTGCAAGAGTTGCTGTTGCAACTAAGGTTTTTCTCCCATGCACAATGCCCGGGACCAAATAGGCAAGAGATTTTCCAGTGCCGGTACCTGCTTGAACCATCAAGTGATGACGGTTTGTTAATGCATTAGCAACCGCTTCGGCCATTTCGATCTGGCCTTCACGTGGTGATCCACC
>WLED01000047.1 GCA_009704445.1 Actinomycetota bacterium | reverse complement strand
TGCCCCGAGTCGGATTCGAACCGACACTATGCAGTGTTTGAGACTGCCCTCTCTACCGTTGGAGTACCGAGGCCTTAAGTTAGCCATTCTAACCGTAAACTGGTTTAGTTCGGAAAACGAGAATCTATTGATATGCAGGAACAACGCCACCAACAGCATCGCCCACGCGGTGCACACGCATTGCATTTGTTGATCCAGGAATTCCAGGCGGAGATCCAGCGACAATAACCACTGCCTCTCCTACTTTTGCGCGACCAGATTCAATAAGTAACGTATCGGTTTGCTTCACCATTTCATCGGTGTGCTTGACCATAGAAGCTATTGCAGGCTCAACGCCCCATGTGAGTGCGAGTCGATTGTAGGTTCCAACTTCTGGTGAGAATGCAAGAATCGGAATAGGTGAACGCAAGCGTGCCATTCGACGAGCAGAATCCCCAGATTGAGTAAACGTCACTAAATACTTTGCCTCAACGATTGCACCAACTTCTGCTGCTGCGCGAGTGATCGCGCCACCCTTTGTTCGTGGAGTTGTTCGAAGTGGGCGAATCATCTCGAAACCGCCCTCTTCTGTGCGTGCAATTATTCTGGCCATAGTTGCAACTGCTTCTATTGCAAAGGCTCCAACAGAAGTTTCACCGGATAACATCAAGGCATCTGCCCCGTCTAGAACAGCGTTTGCGCAATCTGTTGCTTCTGCACGAGTTGGAGTTGAGTTGTTAATCATTGAATCAAGCATCTGAGTTGCAACAATTACTGGCTTTGCAGCTTCTCGAGCCAACTCAATGCATCGCTTTTGAACAAGAGGTACTTCCTCAATTGGCATTTCAACCCCTAGGTCGCCACGAGCAACCATGATGCCATCGAATGCAGCAACAATCTCCTGAAGATTGTGGACCGCCTGAGGTTTTTCAATCTTTGCGATGACCGGGATTCTTATTCCGACTTCATCCATAATCTTATGTACGTCATCAATATCTTTTGCACTTCGAACAAATGACAAGGCAATAAAGTCCGCACCGGCTTGAAGTCCCCAACGCAGATCATCCATGTCTTTTTCGGAAAGTGCAGGGACGGAAACTGCAACTCCTGGAAGGTTGATTCCTTTGTTGTTGCTCACCAGCCCTGGCTCAATAACTTTGGTTACAACATCATTTCCCTTTACAGCTGTAACCTCTACGGTAACTTTTCCATCATCGATCAGTATGCGATCACCTGGTTTGCAGTCCTTTGGAAGTCCTTTGTATGTAGTGCCGACTCTTTCCTTGGTTCCCTCAATTTCATCAGTCGTAATCGTAAAAACATCACCACGAGAGAGCTCGTGCGGACCATCTGCAAAGATTGATAGGCGAATCTTTGGTCCCTGTAAATCAATGAGAACAGCTACAGGAACTCCTGCATTCTTCGCGCCATCTCTTACAAGATCCATTCGTAACTGATGATCTGAATGTGTGCCATGGGAAAGATTTAATCGAGCCATGTTCATTCCTGCATGAATAAGTTCTTTGACTTTTTCGGCAGAGTCAACTGCAGGTCCCATCGTGCATACAATTTTTGCTCTACGCATGGTCGTTACGTTAGACCATCAGTGGTTTGGAAGTTGGTTCTATCGGTGAAGGCAGTTGAGTGCCTCCGGTGAGGTATGTATCAACAGCGGCGGCTGCGCTACGACCTTCGGCGATAGCCCAAACAATCAGAGATTGCCCACGCCCAGCATCTCCGGCAACAAATATTCCCTCTTCACTGGTCTGAAAGTTTGCATCGCGCTTTATGTTGCCGCGATCATCGAGCTCAACTTCCAGTTGATTGATCAAAGATGACTTTTCTGGACCAGTAAATCCCATGGCCATAAAGACAAAGTCGGCTTTAATCTCTTTTTCGCTTCCTGTCTTTGGTTCAAATTTTCCATTTATAAATTCAGTTTCAACAATCTTAATTGCGCGTAAATTACCTTCAGAGTCTCCGAGGAACTCTTCAGTACTGACGGCAAAGATTCGATTGTCCTGTTCTTCATGAGCACTGGAAACACGATAGATCATCGGATACGTTGGCCAAGGCTGTGATGCTGGGCGCTCATCAGTTGGTCTTGGCATAATTTCTAATTGCGTCACTGATGCTGCACCTTGTCGCACAGATGTACCTAAACAATCTGCTCCAGTATCTCCACCGCCAAGAATGACGACGTGCTTACCTGCAACGTTAATCAGAGGTTCTTCAACTTCACCAAGTGCTTGCTTATTACCCCATGGCAAGAACTCCATTGCCTGATACACACCTTTGAGTTCTCTGCCCTTTATGTTGAGATCTCGCCACTGTGTTGCCCCAACTGCCAGAACAACAGCGTCATATTTTCTACGCAAATCCGCTCCCGTTAGTTCTACACCAACGTCAACTCCAGCACGAAAACGTGTTCCTTCTCGTTCCATTTGTTCTAATCTGCGGTCCAGGATGTGCTTCTCCATTTTAAACTCTGGAATTCCATAACGTAGAAGTCCACCAATTTTCTCGGCTCTTTCATAGACAGCAACGGTATGTCCAGCTCTTGTTAATTGCTGAGCCGCAGCTAAACCTGCAGGACCTGATCCAATAACTGCAACTGTTTTTCCAGTTAAGCGATCTGGTTGCATAGCTTTGACATTGCCCATGTCAAAAGCCTCTTCAATAGTACGAAGTTCAATTTGCTTAATCGTTACAGCATCACGATTAATTGCTACAACACATGCGGTCTCACAAGGTGCTGGACATAGACGACCGGTGAACTCTGGGAAATTATTTGTAGCATGAAGACGATTAATTGCTTCTTCTTTATCCCCACGGAAAATTAAATCATTCCACTCTGGAATCAGATTTCCTAGTGGGCAACCGTTGTGACAGAAAGGGATTCCACAATCCATGCATCGCCCAGCCTGTTTTTGTAGATGTTCAAAACTTTGTGGCTCATACACTTCGCGCCAATCCTTGATGCGAACATCAACTGGCCGGCGCTTTGGCACTTCGCGCCCGGTGGTCATAAAACCTTTTGGATCACCCATTCGCTGCCACCTCCATTACTAGTTCATCAACTGGTAAGCCTTCTCGCTCTGCTCTCTCCATTGCTGCTAGAACGCGAGCATAGTCGCGAGGCATTACAAGTGAAATACGAGCAAGGTTTTTTTCCCAATCCTTTAGCAATTGACCCGCAATCTCTGAACCAGTCTCGGTGAAAAACATTGAGATGTTGTTTTTCAGGTTCGAAATTTGATCCTGTGGGACAGCGAGAATATCTACCATCTCCGAATTCACATTTGCTTTTTCTAGATCAAGTACGAAGGCACGACCACCTGACATGCCTGCGGCAAAATTTCGTCCTGTTTGACCCAAGACGATTACCGTTCCACCAGTCATGTATTCGCAGCCGTGATCCCCGATTCCTTCAACGATTGCAAGTGCACCTGAGTTTCGAACACAGAAACGTTCACCAACAACTCCACGAATGAAAATCTCACCCGATGTAGCGCCATAACCAATGACATTTCCTGCGATGACGTTATTGTGTGATGGGAAACTAGCTTTTTCATCTGGACGTACAACGACACGACCACCTGAAATTCCTTTTCCGACATAGTCGTTCGAGTCACCGTAGAGACGAATAGAAACACCACTAGGGATAAATGCTCCTAATGATTGGCCAGCAGAGCCATGTAATACAACATCGATTGTTCCTGATGGCAATCCATCTACACCATATTTTCGAGTTACTTCTGCACCAAGCATCGTTCCAACAGTTCGGTTCACATTTCGAACTGGAAGATCAATCTTTACACTCTCGCCTTTTTCAAGTGCAGGAGCTGCCAAGGAGATAAGTTGATTGTCTAATGCGTTTTCAAGACCATGGTCTTGTTTAATCGTGTTATGCAGAGGGCTATCTACATCAGGACGCACCAGCAACGGTGCAAGATCTAAGCCAGATGCCTTCCAGTGATCGATTGCTTTGCGAGTGTCAAGGTATTCAACGTGACCAATCGCTTCTTGCATAGTTTTAAATCCTAATTGAGCAAGAATCTCTCGTACTTCCTCTGCAATGTATTCAAAGAATGTTTCGACAAACTCAGGTTTACCACTAAAGTTTTTACGAAGCTCAGGATTTTGAGTAGCGACTCCAACGGGGCAAGTATCTAAATGACAGACTCGCATCATGATGCATCCTGAAACAACAAGTGGAGCAGTAGCAAAACCATATTCTTCTGCACCAAGTAGAGCTGCAATCATCACATCTCTACCAGTCTTCAGCTGCCCATCAGTTTGTACAACTATGCGATCGCGAAGTCCATTGAGCAAAAGAGTCTGCTGAGTCTCTGCCAAACCGAGTTCCCATGGAGCTCCTGCATGCTTCAGTGAAGTCAAAGGTGAAGCACCTGTTCCACCATCATGTCCAGAGATCAGAACAACGTCTGCATGTGCTTTTGATACGCCCGCTGCAACAGTTCCCACACCAACTTCTGCAACTAGTTTTACGTGTACCCGTGCATTCTTATTAGCATTCTTCAGGTCATGAATAAGTTGCGCTAAATCCTCAATTGAGTAAATGTCATGGTGAGGTGGCGGAGAAATCAATCCAACACCCGGTGTCGAATAACGAGCCTTTGCAATCCACGGATAAACCTTGTATCCAGGAAGCTGGCCTCCTTCTCCTGGTTTCGCACCCTGTGAAATCTTTATCTGAATGTCATCACTGTTTACCAAGTAATTACTATTTACTCCAAAGCGTCCTGACGCAACTTGCTTAATCGCAGATCGCTTTGAATCACCATTTGCCATTGGGGTATATCTCTCGATCTCTTCCCCACCCTCGCCGGTATTGGATTTTCCACCAATACGGTTCATGGCAATGGCTAAAGTTTCGTGAGCTTCTGCAGAAATTGAACCGTATGACATGGCACCAGTTGAGAATCTCTTAATGATCTCACTTGCCGATTCCACCTCATCAATCGAAATTGGCTTGTTCACTCCATCTTTGAATTCAAACAAACCACGTAATGTCATTAAACGAGAGCTTTGCTCGTTAACGCGATCGGTGTATCTCTTAAAGATGTCGTATCGCTTATTTCTAGTTGAATGTTGAAGGGTGAACACTGTCTCTGGATCAAATAAATGTGGTTCACCTTCGCGGCGCCACTGATACTCGCCGCCGATAGGCAGTCGCTTTGTTCCAGGAACTTCTCCCCCGGGTGGATATGCAATGTTGTGTCGAGCAATAGTCTCTTCAGCAATTACATCAAGTGAAACGCCACCTAAGCGAGATGTTGTCCCTACAAAGTACTCATCAACAACTTCTTGCGATAAGCCGATCGCTTCAAAAACTTGCGCTCCCGTGTACGAGGCTATTGTGCTAATGCCCATCTTTGACATTACCTTTAGTACACCTTTTCCTAAACTCTTAATGAGATTCTTTACAGCCTTCTCGGGTGTAATTCCGGTGATAACTCCTTGAAGGACTAGATCTTCTGCAGACTCCATAGCCAAATACGGATTAACGCAGGCCGCTCCATATCCGATCAATAATGCAACATGGTGAACTTCACGTACGTCACCAGCTTCGACAACAAGACCAACTGATGTGCGAGTTTTTTCTCTAATCAGGTGGTGATGAACTGCTGCCGTTAATAGCAACGATGGGATTGGGGCATCTTCTGCATCACCATCTCGATCTGACAAAACAATGATGTGAGCGCCTTCTGCAATGGCCTGTGAAACCTCTTTCTTGATCTCATTTAGACGTTCGCGAAGTCCAGCCCCACCTTTGGAGACATTGAAAAGTCCACGAATGACATGGGCGCTTAGCTCTGGGAAATCTTCATCTGCATTGATGTTAATGATCTTTGCTAATTCATCGTTATCGATGACAGGGAAGGCAAGTGAAACTTGGCGACAACTTTCTGGGCTTGGATCAAGAAGATTATGCTCGGGGCCCATTGATGTTCCCAAACTAGTTACCAACTCTTCACGGATTGCATCTAGAGGCGGATTAGTTACTTGAGCAAAAAGTTGTGAGAAATAGTCAAAGATAAGTCGAGGTTTTTCCGACAATGCAGCAATTGGAGTATCTGTTCCCATAGAACCCAACGGTTCCATACCGTTCTTTGCCATCGGAGTAATCAAAATCCGTAGATCCTCTTCGGTGTACCCAAATGCACGTTGTCTTCTTACAACCGATGAATGTGGGTAAACAATATGTTCGCGAGATGGAAGTTCGCTCAACTTAACCATTCCCTCTTCGAGCCAGCTGCCGTAAGGAGCGGCGTTTGCTAATTCATCCTTTATTTCACCGTCTTCAATAATGCGACCCTGTTCGATGTCGACTAAAAACATTTTTCCAGGTTGTAAGCGACCTTTGCGCTCAATGTTCTCTGCTGGGAAATCAAGAACTCCTACTTCAGATGCAAGTACAACGAGTCCATCTTTTGTTACCCAGTATCTAGATGGTCGTAGACCATTGCGATCTAGTACCGCCCCAACTTGATGCCCGTCAGTAAAAGTTACACAAGCCGGTCCATCCCATGGTTCCATCAACGATGCATGGAAGGCGTAAAAATCGCGACGGTTCTTAGGCATCGATGCATGGTTCTCCCATGCTTCTGGAATCATCATCAACACCGAATGTGCAAGTGAGCGCCCACCTAAATAAAGAAGTTCTAAAACTTCATCAAATGATGCTGAGTCGGAACCATCCATCTGAACTATCGGAAAGAGTCGATTGAGATCTCCTGGTATTAGGTCGCTCTTGAGCAATGATTCGCGGGCTCGCATCCAATTTCGATTTCCCTTAACAGTATTAATTTCACCATTGTGTGCAATAAAACGATATGGGTGAGCAAGTGGCCATGAAGGAAAAGTATTAGTCGAAAAACGAGAGTGGACTAACGCAAGAGGTGAGATAACTCGCTCATCAGAGAGCTCAGGAAAGAATTCTTCTAGCTGGCCAGTCGTAAGCATGCCTTTATAGACGATGGTTTGAGAGGAAAGTGAAGGGAAATAAACTTCTAAGGAATGTTCAACTCTTTTTCTAAAGCAGAAGGCAAGTCGATCTAGAACAATGCCACTCTCACCATTTTTGCCTGAAACAAATAGTTGATGAAATTCTGGCATAACCGAAAGAGCTGTTTTGCCCAATGACCGTGAATTTACGGGTACTTCGCGCCATCCCAAAACTGTTAGGCCTTCTTCATCAGCAATCTTTTTTATTTCATCTTTATAACTTGCTCCCTTTGCAACAAATGCAATACCTGTGGCATAAGCACCGGCAGTTGGAAGATCAAACTCAGTAACTTCTTGAAAGTAGGTATCTGGAATACGAATCAGAATTCCTGCACCATCTCCGCTATCAGGTTCTGCCCCTGATGCCCCACGATGTTCCATATTGCGAAGAGCAGTCAATGCTTTAGAAACAATCTCATGTGTAGCGATTTTGTTCAGAGTGGCAACCATTGCAACACCGCATGCATCATGTTCATGAGCAGGGTTATAGAGCCCTTGAGCTTTTGGATAGTTACTAACGAGGGCCATAACCACTCCTACAGATTGTCCGAAAAAAATGGGACATCCTTGGCCCGAAAACTTCTGAGTAAAAGTCTAGCAAGAAGCTAGGTACGTGTCGCCCTTAATTGTGTGAGATTACAGCCCTGAAACATGGGCGATTTTTCCTATTCCAGCGGTAATAAGCATGCCCAGGCTTCCCCCGAGCATCACTCGAACAGTTGGAGAGAAAATCCGAGAGCCTGCAAGTTTTGCGCTTACTATTCCCGTAATAAGAAGCCCACCTAATGTGAAGAGAACAATCGACCAAAACTTTGCACCAACAGTTGGCGCAAACGCTCCAGCAAATGGAATCAAACCACCAGCAGTAAATGAGATTGCAGATGCGATCGCCGCTTGAATTGGTCGAGCCTTTGTATGTGGGAATTGACCAAGTTCATCTCGCAAATGCGCCTCTAGTGCATCTTTTTCATGCATCTGTTGTGCAACCTGCATGGCCAGCTCTGGAGTAAGTCCGCGTTGAATGTAAATGTGTTGTAATTCAATAAGTTCTGATTCTGGATCAGCGGCTAAATGTTCCATCTCTAAACGTCGATCAGATTCTTCAACATCATTTTGAGATCGCACAGAAACATATTCACCAACGGCCATCGACATTGCACCTGCTGTAATTCCTGCAATACCTGCTGTCAGGAGGAAATCATTCTTGCCTGCAGCTGCAACACCAATCATTAATGCGGCAGTAGAGACCAATCCATCGTTTGCTCCAAGGACAGCAGCGCGCAACCATCCGGCACGATGCGTGCGATGCTGGAGATTACGTCGGTAGACGTCTTCTAGGCTCATGATTATCAGCCTACATTAAGTTTTTGATCTCTCCTTAGCGGCACGCACAAACAAAGCAG
>WLED01000046.1 GCA_009704445.1 Actinomycetota bacterium | reverse complement strand
TATCGACAAGAACCTCATCGCGTCCTACTTGAACAACTGCTCCTGAAACTAAGTCGCCGTCATTAAAATTTCTGATTGTGCCTTCGATTGCGGCAAGAAAGTCTTCTGCTGATCCAATATCGTTTACTGCGATTTGCGTTGTCAAGTGAGCTCCGTAGGGATAGAAAGTAGTAGTTCCCGCTTTCGCGGCTGAAGGACAAGAGTACGGTTCGTACGCTCACCAGGGCAAATTCGGATAGTTTTTTGAGCGTGAGAAGAAGGCCAAAACTTTCCAGAATATGACTTGAACTCTCTAGTGTGCCGCCTCGTGCCATGTCAGACCAAGTCCAGCATTAACATCTAATGGAGCCTTCAATGGATAAGCCGCCCCCATTTCTTTTTTTACAAGTGTCGTAATGACCTCTTCTTCGCCAGGTGAAACCTCAAGAATCAATTCGTCGTGAATTTGAAGAAGTAATCGAGATTTCAATTTTTGTTTTTCAATTGCATTGTTAACGTTGAGCATTGCGATTTTGATGATGTCGGCTGCAGATCCTTGAATGGGTGCATTTAACGCCATTCTCTCCGCCACTTCACGTCGTGCGCGGTTGTCATTCATTAGATCCGGCAGATAACGCCTTCTGCCCATGATTGTTTCTGTGTATCCAACTTTACGGGCATCTTCAACCACAGTTTTCAAATAATCACGAATTCCACCAAAGCGTTCAAAGTATCTATCCATTAAGTCCTGAGCCGCAGGTGGTGTGATATCTAACTGCGCAGATAAACCATAAGAAGAAAGGCCATAGGCAAGACCGTAGGACATTGCTTTTATTTGACGGCGCATTTCCGGATCGACTTCACTTGGCTTAACTCCGAAAATCTGCGAAGCAATTGTTGCGTGTAAATCCTCACCGGAAGCAAACGCGGCCAATAGTTTGGAATCATGTGAAAGGTGGGCCATGATTCGCATTTCGATTTGGCTGTAATCAGCAGTTAAGAGTGAGGAATAACCTTTACCTGCAATAAAGCAGTTTCTAATTCTTCTTCCCTCTTCGGTACGAACAGGAATATTCTGTAAATTAGGTCCAGTAGATGAAAGTCTTCCTGTGGCTGCAACAGTTTGTGCAAAGTGCGTATGGATTCGCCCATCTGACGCAATCTCGGCAATCAAACCTTCTACCGTTGTTCCCAGTTTCTTTGTCTCTCGTATACGAAGCAATGACGTTAAAACAGGATGTCCAGTTTTCTGATGCAGCCAGTCCAAACTTTCCGCATCGGTAGTAAAGCCTGTCTTTATTTTCTTTGTCTTTGGAAGTTGCAATTCATCAAAAAGCACGACCTGTAACTGCTTAGGTGATCCCACATTAAATTCATGACCAACGATTTCATGTACGGCCTTTGTCTCGCGATCAACTTCGCCTTGGAAAAACTTTGCCAGAACCTCTAACTCTTTTTTGTTGACGGCAATTCCTACATTCTCCATTGTGGCAAGGAGTGCAGCAACAGGCATTTCCATTGTAAGAAACAGCTCCATAAGTCCACGATCCTGTAGTTCTTGAGTCAACGCCTCTTTGACATTAAATAGTGCAGTTGCGCATGTCAACAAATAACTCTGACTAGATGATTCATCAATTCTGGATGTATCGGCCCATCGCTGGGCAATATCTACAAACTCTTGGGTTCGTACTCCTGGATTTACAAGATATGCAGCTAAGGAAACATCGAAGCTAACTCCTACTAATCCATTAATCCTTGCTAAAGATTTCGCGTCATGTGCAATCTTTTTAACATAAGGATCATGAGCCCAATCCCCCATCTGATCTGATTCAACCAAAAACACCTGGGTTTGTGAGAAGGCAACGGCATACCGCACAATCTCTTCATCAGTAATTTCAAATGAGATTGCAATATCTCCAGTGTGCTGTGCAATTTTTGTTGAGGCTTGCTCGGGTGTTAAGACTTCATGAGTAATCTCCTGTGAATTTTTCTTTAATCCCTCTGATTCAACTGAATTATCGAAAGCATTTACCTGGCCACCTCCACCTAACGTGATCAAAATAGGCTTCATTCGCTCCTTTAACGTCTTGAACTCTAAGGTTTTAAACAAGGGTTCCACCGAAGCTTCTGCAACGCCGGCCCAGGCAAGAGATTGAATAGAAAATTCGATAGGAACAGTGCTAATCAACTGCGTCAGTTCTCTATTTCTTTCTACATCAGTGACACAGTCTTTTAGAGATTGACCGGCTTTGCCTCCTAAATCATCAACGTGTGTAAGCAGTTGCTTTAGGGATCCGTATTCGATAATCCACTTTGCTGCTGTCTTTTCTCCAACTCCCGGAACAGAGGGCAAGTTATCGCTTGGATCACCTCGAAGCGCTGCAAAATCTGGGTACTGCTCTGGAGTCATTCCATATTTTTCTAGAAGCGCCTGCGCGTTCATACGAACAAGATCACTGACTCCGCGTTTTGGATATAGAACAGTTGTCTTGTCGCTTATTAATTGAAATGAATCTCGATCACCTGTGCAGATGAGAACCTGCGCGCCCTCTTTCTCTGCGGCCTTGGCGATCGTTGCAATAATGTCATCTGCTTCATAACCTTGTATTTCAAAGGTAGAGATTCCAAAAGATTCAACAAGTTCATGCAAGTAACTCATCTGAGATCGGAACTCATCTGGAGTTTTTGCACGATTTGCTTTGTATTCTGGAAAAATCTCCGACCGAAATGTTGTGCGGGAAACATCAAATGCAACGGCAACGTGTGTTGGTTTTTCTGTCGTAAGCAAAGAAAGAAGCATTGTTGCAAAGCCATAGATCGCATTTGTGTGCTGGCCAGATGCCGTGGTGAAATTTTCGGCAGGTAGGGCAAAAAATGCTCGATAGGCCATGGAGTGTCCGTCTATGAGCAGGACTCTCTTATCGCCCTTGCTAGTACCAGCCATGGCCTCCATCCTAGATAACAAGTTATGATTGTCTTATGACGCAACAAGATTTGCTGGCAATAATTAAAGAACGAGGCAATGGTGATCTTGGTACCAAAATGGGTATCGAGATAATTGAAGCATCGGACCAACGGTTAGTTGCAACTATGCCTGTTGAGGGAAACACTCAACCTGCCGGACTGCTCCACGGAGGGGCCAGTGTTGTTTTGGCAGAATCTTTGGGATCTATAGGTGCGCAGATTCATGCAGGTGCCAATCGCAAAGTAGTCGGTGTTGATATAAATGCCACTCATCATCGCTCGGCTCGCTCTGGCCTAGTCACAGCCGTAGCAACACCGATATCTCTTGGCAAAACCCTGTGCTCCTACGAAATTGTGATCACCAATGAGGCTGGCGAAAGAATCTGCACGGCCCGCATAACCTGCCTGATCCTTGCCGAGGTCTAGGTCCGTTAGTTAAGGTTAGCCGCCTAGCCCTAGAAGTATCCTGATGCATCCGATTGGCGATGCACTGTAAAAAGATGTGGAGCGCGACTTGAATTTTGCAAGTAAAAAGCTCAGCGCCCGTTTGATTCTTTTAACTATCACCATGTTGAGTGCAGTAGCGGGATTCTCCTCCATTGCAGCTCCAGCAAATGCTGCTGACCCTGTCACAAAGATCTACGGGGTTGTTACAAATTCTACAGAGCAACCACTCGTAGGTATTGGTATTTCTATCGCGGGCCCTGATGGTTTTAGTGCAGAGGTAGAGACAGATTCGGCAGGTGCATGGGAAGTTCTCGTTCCAACTAAGGGAACGTATAGCGCAACTATCAATGAAGGAGATCTTCCTTCAGGCCAAGCACTCACTGATCCAACAAGAGGTACTGTCAAAGCAAATGTATTCATGCCAGGAGTTGAGCTTCGACTTCTCTTTCCAATTGGACCAGGGGTTGCAAAGGCAACTCTGCTCGAGCGTTCTGCCCAGTTAACGGTGGATGGCTTAATCCTTGGATTGATTATTGCTCTAGCGGCCCTGGGATTGAACTTAATCTTTGGAACAACTGGGCTAACAAATTTTGCTCACGGTGAGATTTTAACTCTTGGAGGCCTCCTTACTTATTACTTCAGCGCAATTGCAAATCTGCCAGTAATTGTTGCTGCTCCAATTGCAGTCTTACTCAGCGCTTTCATCGCAGGATTCTTGCAAGATAGGTATCTATGGAAACCACTTCGCAAACGAGGCACCGGTTTAATAGCCATGCTTGTTGTTTCAATTGGTTTTGCAATCTTCTTGCGCTACTTCTTCCTGTTCCTATTTGGTGGAGACACACGGCAACTTCCACAGTATGCAGGCCAAGCAGGCCTAGAGTTTGGTTTAGTTAATATCACTCCAAAATCAATTCTTACAACTGTTATTGGAATTGGATTTATCATCTTTGCGACGCTGTGGCTACTTCGTACACGCATGGGCAAAGCCAGTAGAGCTGTTGCCGACAATCCGGCATTAGCATCCGCGTCAGGAATCGATGTACAAAAGGTCATCCTTGCGGTCTGGGTCTTGGGAGCAGCACTCGCCGGATATGCAGGAGTAATCGTGACTCTCAATCAAGGAGTCAGCTTCTTGCTAGGCCAAGACATGCTGCTTCTAATTTTTGCAGCTGTCACCTTGGGTGGATTAGGTACTGCTAATGGCGCCCTTGTTGGATCCTTAATCATTGGTCTCTTTGTGCAACTATCTACGTTGTTTATTCCAACAGAGTTAAAGTATGTAGGTGCGTTATTGGTTCTGATTTTGATTTTGGTCGTTCGCCCACAAGGTATCTTGGGTAGAAAAGAGAGGATCGGATAAATGGACATTCTCTTTATTATTCAGCAGACCTTAAGTGCAACTCTAGGCGTCAATGCAATCATCTTTGCGCTAGCTGCGATTGGTCTGAATATGCACTTTGGTTACACAGGCTTGCTTAACTTTGGGCAGGCAGGCTTCTTGGCAATTGGTGCCTACAGCGTTGCGGTTCCAGTAGTAACTTTTGGCATTTCCCTTTGGGTCGCCTTCGCAATTGGAATTTTCAATTCAATCATTTTCGCACTGCTCTTGGGTATTCCAACGCTTCGCTTGCGGGCAGACTATCTGGCGATTGTCACAATTGCAGCTGCTGAAATCGTTCGCCAGATTGCCCGCTCTGCAACATTTAACGACTATTTAGGTGGTTCCGGTGGAATAACCGGTAAATTTGGTAAAGAATTTTTTGACCTTAATCCCTTTAAGACCGGCCTCACAACTCCGATTCTCCGCTTTACTGGCAATGATCTTTGGGTTGTTATTACTGGTTGGATACTCGTAGCGCTAATTACTTTTATTATGTGGGTCATGGTTAATTCCCCATGGGGCCGTGTTATGCGTGCCATCCGTGAAGATGAAGATGCAGTCCGTTCACTAGGTAAAAACGTATATCTCTACAAAATGCAGTCACTGATCATTGGTGGTGTCATTGGTTCAATTGCAGGCTTTGTCTATGCACTATCGCGTCAGTCGGTCCAACCAGATAACTACGGAACAGCGCTGACATTCTTTGCCTATACCGTACTCATACTTGGTGGCGCCGCCAGAGTCTTTGCCCCAATAGTTGGCGCCATGATCTTTTGGTTCCTCATCGTATTTATCGAGCAGGTTCTTCGTGAGGGTGTAAATGCGAATTTAATTCCTGATTGGTTGATTGGAGTAAATCAAGTTGGACAGATTCGCTTCATGTTAATGGGTATTGGATTGATGTTGCTCATGATTTATAGACCACAGGGAATTTTTGGAGATAAGAAAGAGTTGGCACTTGATGCAAAAGCATAATTCCGGTGCAAGCTTTGCCTTAACTTCATCGCAAACGCCTGGATCTTCAAAGCCAGATCCAATTTTAATTGCCGATAAAATAACACGTCAGTTTGGCGGTTTAACGGCCGTCAATGTGGACCATGTTGAGATTCAACGAGGATCTATCACTGCACTCATCGGTCCAAACGGAGCCGGCAAAACAACTTTTTTTAATCTGCTCACTGGATATGACTCACCCAACTCTGGTACGTGGAGTTTCAACGGCAAAGCCCTTAATGGAATCCCGCCCTACAAAGTTGCACGACTTGGAATGGTCAGAACATTCCAGCTAACCAAGGCTCTCTATCGATTAACGGTTATGGAGAACATGTTGCTCGGTGCCAGAGGACAAAAGGGTGAATCCGTGCTTCGCTCAGCCTTCCCGTGGATCTGGCGCTCGCAAGAGGCGGCTATTCAAGAAAAAGCTACCGCTATCCTGAAAAACTTTAAGTTAATTGAAAAGCAGGATGATTTTGCGGCTGCTTTATCTGGTGGCCAGAGAAAACTTTTAGAAATGGCTAGAGCGCTGATGGTGGAGCCAGAGATGGTGATGCTTGATGAACCAATGGCTGGTGTAAACCCCGCACTGAAACAATCACTCTTGGAGCACATCAAGGAGTTGCGCAGTGAAGGAAAGACAGTTCTTTTCGTTGAGCATGACATGGATATGGTCCACGAAATTAGCGACTGGGTAATTGTCATGGCACAGGGCCAAATTATCGCCGAAGGAACCCCAGCAACTGTAATGGGGAATGCTCAAGTGATTGAAGCCTACTTGGGTGCTCACCACGATACCGATTTAACAAGTGAAGGAGCCTAAGTAATGAGTTCATCCGAGACTACAGCTTTGGTTTCTGCAAAAGATTTAGTTGCAGGATATCTACCGGGAATCAACATACTTAATGGATGTAACTTTTATGCCAACAAGGGAGAGCTTGTCGGTATCATTGGACCTAACGGTGCCGGTAAATCAACGTTATTGAAGGCTCTATTTGGTCTTGTAAAAGTACGCGAAGGTAGTGTCACCTTATCTGGTGAAGAGATTACAAATATGAGAGCGGATCAATTAGTTGCCAAAGGAATAGGTTTTGTTCCACAGAGCAACAATGTATTCCCGTCTCTAACCATAGAAGAGAACTTACAGATGGGGGCCTTTCAATCACCTGATAGTTTCTCTGAGCGCTTTGATTTTGTAACCGATTTATTCCCAACCCTAGGAACTCGTCGGAAGCAACGTGCTGGATCATTATCTGGCGGTGAACGCCAAATGGTTGCTATGGGAAGAGCATTAATGATGAATCCATCTGTGCTGTTACTGGATGAACCAAGTGCTGGCCTCTCCCCTGCCTTACAGGACGAGGTATTTGTACGTGTTCGTGAGATCAATAAGATTGGCGTAACTGTCATTATGGTTGAGCAGAACGCACGTAGGTGTTTACAGATCGTTGATCGAGGATATGTTTTGGATCAAGGCAAAAATGCCTACGAAGGTACCGGCAAATCGCTCTCGACTGATCCTAAAGTCATCGAACTCTATTTGGGTACCCTGGCCAAAAAGTAGCGGTTGCTTTCACTTCAGACCTATTCAAACCCCACACTTTTAAGCAGCTTAAACATAAGAATGGCCCACCGGATAACCGGTGGGCCATTCTCGTTAACAATCTAGAAGCTTATTCACCTGCTGGTACATCACCAGTGATGAACTCTTCAAGAACTGCTTCTGACTTATCATTAGCTGTGTACAAGTACACACCCATGGTTGCGATTGAAGGATCGCCATTTTGATCGAAATCAATCGGGCCAGAAACACCGTCGTAGTCGATGTCTGTTCCTTCTGCGATCAAAGCCTTGCAATCAGCAAAGGTTGTGCACTTTGTGCCATCCCTTGAAACTGACTGCAGGTTGTCGCGGATGGTCTTACCATCTGTTGCACCACCCTGCTCTGCTGCAAGTGCGATCAAAACTACTGCATCGTATGACTCTGCAGCATATGTGAAATCAGTAAGTGATGGATCTACTGAAAGGAAGCGATCACGTAGGGTTGCATCTGGCTTAACACCAGGTGTTGTTGCCTTAACGCCCTTCATGATTCCTGCAGGTAGATCCTTGTAAGCAGTGTTGGAATAGTTTCCATCCACTAGGTAAGTTGAAACCTTGTTAGGTCCGATGCCCTGCTTGATGAGTTCAGTCAAAACCTCTGATGTCTCATCAAAACCGATGATTGCAATTGCATCTGGCTTTGCAGCCTTAGCCTTTGCAACATCTGCGGCAAACTCAGATGCCTGTGGGTTGTAAGTAATTTTTGTTGACGTACCAGTAAATGAAGCCATTGCGTACTTAGCAAGTTCATTACCGTAATCATCATCCAAGTTTAGAATGGCAACATTCTTCTTACCATCTTTTGCCATCAACTGACCAAGAACTGCTCCCTGGTAAGTATCTGATGGAGCAGAGCGGAAGTAGTAACCGTCATCTGCGTATTTTGTAAACTTTGGTGAAGTGTTCGCTGGCGAGAAGTGGACGATTCCAGCTCCTGCAATCTTGTCGATTACAGTAAATGAAACGCTCGATGATGCTGCTCCAACGATTGCACTTACTCCTGCTGAAATATGTGAGTCAGTTGTCTGTTGTGCGATATCAGTACTTGTATCTCCTGAATCACCACGGATGTGCTCAATATTTTCTCCAAGTACTCCACCTGCAGCGTTGATATCAGCAACAGCTAAATCAACTCCTGCAAACTCTGGGGGT
>WLED01000045.1 GCA_009704445.1 Actinomycetota bacterium | reverse complement strand
TTTGCCTGAGGTGCGATTATCAGAGCGGACGACCGGGTTCGAACCGGCGACCTGAACCTTGGCAAGGTTCCGCGCTACCAACTGCGCTACGTCCGCGAGGAAGTTAAATCTATCGCAGGGGAGCCCTAAGCGCCAAAGTGAGAAGCATTCGTTAGCGTTCTCCCGTGTCCACTTCACATGACGATGCCTTCTTTTGGATGGGAGGGCTTCTAGCCACAAACCTTGTTGAGATTTCAAAAGATCCATCATGTTTAGACGATGGGGGGTTTTGGGCGGTTAGCTCCACCTTTGAAGGCGAATTTGTTGCAGCAAAGTTTGCAACAGTGGACAAGAAAGAGTTCCCAGTTCAAACCTGGCAACAGTTGCAATCATCATGGACAAGTTCATTAAATAAAGACGAGTACGTAAATTATGTTGAACGGATTAGAGAATCAATTTCTGGTGGTTGGGTATATCAAGTAAATGCTTGTCGAATACTTTCTAACAAGAGCGATGTTAAATCACTTGCTGGTTTGTTCAGCAAAATTTTGCAGGAGAATCCTTCACCGTTGGCAAGCTATCTTCAAATTCCAGGATTAAACATTGCTTCAGCCTCACCAGAGCTATTCCTCTCCCGTGATGGGGATGCGATTAAAACTTCGCCCATTAAAGGAACGCAGGAACCAAACAAAGGCAGTTTCAGTCAAAAAGATCGCGCCGAGAACATAATGATCGTAGATCTTATGCGCAATGATCTAGGGCAGGTTTGCAAAAGTGGGAGCATTCAAGTTCCACGCTTACTTTCAAGTGAAGACCATCCAGGATTAACACACCTTGTCTCAGATATTCATGGAACATTAGTTAATAATGTTTCATGGAACGTAATATTTGATCTACTGTCACCGGCTGGTTCAATCAGCGGTGCTCCTAAATCTTCGGCAACGCAGGTGATTAGGGATAACGAAGGGGAACGCGGTCCATATTGCGGAGTTTTAGGTTGGGTGCAATCAGATAGAGCTGAGCTATCGGTTGCAATAAGAATTTTTTGGAAGGACCAAGGTATACATTTTGGAACTGGGGCCGGAATTACTTGGTCTAGTAATGCACTTGATGAATGGAATGAAACAGTTTTAAAGGCCGATCGCCTCATAAAGATCGCCGGAGGATCTCTTTCGTGAAAGTTATATTTAACGGCAATCTCTTAGATCACCTCCAAACGCCTTGTGATGAACAAGGGTGGCTGCCGGGTGAAGGAATTTTTGAAACCATAAAAACTGTTGACTCCAGGCCATGGGTTTTTGCGCGTCACATGCGACGAGCGGTAACTAGCGCTCCATTGGCAGGTGCAACCATTCCCAAAGAAGAAGATCTGCGGGCTGGTGTCGAACGATTGCTCAATGATCAAAAATACGACCGTGGAATGTTGCGTTTATCTTTTGGTAACAACGGAGATTGGATCGCTGTTCATCTTGCCTACTCGGAGTTAGTTGACTCTGCAAAACTGGTGGTGCACTCACAACAAATCCCTGCGGCTGATTCGCAGGTGAAGAGATTTCCTTATAACCATCGTTTATCAATTGTTAAAGCAGCCCAAAGTATGGGCTTTGATGAAGCAATTGTTCTTAATGAAAACAACAAGATTAGTGAAGCTGCAGTGAGCAATCTGCTTTTGAAAATTAACGGGCAATGGGTTACTCCGCCACTTACCGACGGGGCTCTTCCCGGAGTAGTGCGCGCCCTTGTCTTGGAAAACTGTGACGTCAGCGTGCGCAGTATCGATATTTCAGTAATGCATGAAATTGAATCTGCCTTTCTTATCGGCAGCCTTCGAATTGCGCAGTCAATAGAGTCCATCGATTCACGGCCTTTGGTACAAAGTTCTGACTTCCAGCGGGAAATTCATGCGATGGCCCTTAGGACTTCGGTAGGCTAACCATATGTCTACGATTTCTATTACCGTTGATGGCGCTTCGGTAACCATTGAAGCCGATCAGCGGCCAACTCATATTTTTGC
Source organism: Actinomycetota bacterium (assembly GCA_009704445.1). GTDB lineage: Bacteria > Actinomycetota > Actinomycetes > Nanopelagicales > Nanopelagicaceae > Planktophila. Next base: position 6,613 of record WLED01000045.1, on the reverse strand, counting down.
AGAGAACAAAGAAATCGTAGTTGCGCGCATTAATGGGGTTCTAAAGGATTTGTGGACTGAACTCTCTAATGGAGATGTCGTCGAGAGTGTCTCAATTTCTTCAGAAGATGGTCTTGCAGTTCTTCGACATTCCACTGCTCACGTTATGGCACAAGCAGTACAGGAAGTTTTTGCCAATACAAAGTTAGGTATTGGCCCTCCAATTAAAGATGGTTTTTACTATGACTTTGATCCTCAAGAGAATTTTAACCCTGATGATTTAGTCAAGATCGAAACAGCAATGAGAAAGATTATTAAAGAGGGTCAACGGTTTCGTCGTCGCGTTACTACCGAAGCAGATGCACTGGTCGAACTAGCTCATGAGCCATATAAATGTGAACTCATTGGCATTAAGGGTCCAGCAGGTGAAGAAGCATCAGTTGAAGTCGGTGGTGCTGAGTTAACTATCTATGACAATTTAGGTAGGGATGGAAAACCGGTATGGAGCGATCTTTGTAGAGGACCGCATTTACCATCAACTAAGTTGATTCCAGCTTTTAAACTGATGCGCACTGCAGCTGCATACTGGCGGGGGTCAGAGAAAAACCCAATGCTTCAACGGATTTACGGAACTGCTTGGCCATCTGTTGATGAACTCAATGCTTATCTGGAGTTATTGGCAGAAGCAGAAAAGCGGGATCATCGACGATTGGGAAATGAACTTGATCTATTTTCCTTTCCAGAGGAGATTGGTTCTGGTTTAGCTGTATTTCATCCAAAGGGCGGAATCATCAGGCGCGCAATGGAGGACTACTCACGACTAAGACATGAAGAAGAAGGCTATGACTTTGTTTATTCTCCGCATTTAACAAAGGCTGCCTTATTTGAAACATCCGGTCACTTGCAGTGGTACGCCGATGGAATGTATCCACCAATGATTTTGGATGAAGAACATAATCCAGATGGAACAATTAAGCGGGCCGGTCAGCAATATTTTATGAAGCCGATGAACTGCCCTTTCCATAATCTCATTTATAAGGCCAGAGGACGTTCTTACCGAGAACTTCCATTGAGGTTGTTTGAATTTGGAACTGTATATCGCTATGAAAAGTCAGGCGTACTTCACGGCATCACTCGCGCAAGAGGCTTTACTCAAGATGATGCCCATATCTACTGCACAAAAGAGCAGATGGTAGGAGAGCTTGATTCACTTCTTACATTCGTCCTTAACCTCTTGCGTGATTATGGCCTCACAGATTTCTATTTAGAACTTTCCACCAAGAACCCCGAAAAATCAGTGGGTGAAGAATCCGATTGGATTGAAGCAACTGAAGCTTTGCGAAAGGCTGCAACTGCTCAAAAACTAGAATTAGTATTAGATGAAGGTGGCGCTGCTTTTTATGGCCCAAAAATTTCGGTTCAAGCAAAGGATGCGATCGGTCGCACGTGGCAGATGTCTACAATTCAAGTAGATTTTCAACTCCCCCAAAGATTTGAACTTGAGTATTCAGCAAGTGATGGAACTAGACAGCGTCCAGTGATGATTCACCGTGCTTTGTTTGGATCTATCGAACGATTCTTTGGTGTTTTAACCGAACATTACAGCGGTGCTTTTCCACCATGGCTTGCCCCAGTGCAGGTTATCGGTATTCCGGTTGCAGATAGTTTTGCTGATTATTTGGGTGATGTCATTCAAAAGATGCGAAAGGCCGGCATACGTGCAGAGTTAGACGCTTCTGAAGATCGCATGCAAAAAAAGGTCCGGAATGCGCAGATGCAAAAGATTCCATTCATGGTGATTGCCGGCGAAGAAGATCAGGCTGCCGGAGCTGTTTCATTTAGATATAGAAGTGGTGAGCAAAAAAATGGAATTCCTATCGCCGATGCGATTGTAGAAATTAATAAAGCAATCAAAGAACGCGCGCAGGTTTGATTCCATGAGCAATGAGATGTCTGGCGGTGGAATGCCAGATGGTTGGCAAAGATTGTGGGCCCCGCATCGTCTTGAATATCTGAGAGGTGAAAATCGGCCACTTCCTGGAAACTTAGTAACCTGTCCATTTTGTGAAATTCCTTCAAAGACAGATGAGGAAGGACTCATCGTTTTTAGGGGGGAAACGGCATATGTTGTGATGAATCTCTATCCATACAATCCAGGACACTTATTAATTTGTGCAAATCGACACGTAGCTGATTTAACGCAACTAACAGAAAAAGAACGTAACGAGATTTACCAATTAACTTCACATGCCATGCAAGTTATCCGTAAAGTCTCATCACCACAAGGCTTTAATCTTGGAATGAATCAAGGAGAAGTCTCAGGGGCTGGCATCGCAGAACACATACATCAACATGTAGTGCCGCGATGGGGAGGCGATGCTAATTTCATGCCAATCATAGGAAAAACTAAAGTAATGCCTCAACTGTTGAGTTTAACTAGAGATGAAATAGCCGCTGCCTGGTAGTTAGATTACGAGTTGCTTGATTAAATCTTTCACTTTATCTACACCAATTCCTTTGTCTATCCATAGAGGTATTGCCGGAAACTGCAATCCTGCAGCAAAAGAATTTTCACCATCTGATTCGAACTTTTCAACATATTCCTCTCGAAACTCTTTAACAAGCGTGCGATGTTCCTCTTCGCAAGCAATCTCAGATGGAGGATTTGTCGAATAATCAATGATGCGCAGATCGGCCAAACTGATTAACGCCACAGGAAGACCTTGATCATCATGCAAAACTAAATAGGGAGTGATCACTTGATCAAAGACTCTGTTTGCAAGCATGACCGCGTCATCAAAGTCAGCTTCTGATTTTTCTAATTGCGTTACGACAACCAAGCGAGGCACTTGAAATTCATCAAAGCCTTGCCACAAATCGATTGTCTGTTGATCGATACCGGTTGCTGGATTCACAACAAATATCGCAAGATCGCTCTGACTGTGAACCTCTTGGGAGTATGTGCCTGAAAATGCAAGAGCCACGCTAAGGGGGTCAGCAGATTCATGGCCATACACATGAATTCTTAGTTCGTTGTCGGTAGATTGCACTGGGTCAGCCTACGATGTCCCTTGATGATTAGCGCAAGGATCAAGCCGGCGGTTACGAGAGTTATCACACCCGTAGCCTCTTTAGCCTTGCGTTTAGGGATAACTCCAAATGCAGTCACATGGTCTGGAGCGATTGCAGTTGTCGCCGCAGCGTTGTATTTCTATCCCAAAGGTGAGTTCGTTACTGGAACCATTGTTATTTCTCTAGCCGCACTGAGTGACTTATTCGATGGCACCATGGCAAGAATTTCGAAAGCAGGTTCAAGTTTGTGGGGAAGTTTCTTAGATTCCACGATTGATCGCATTACTGATTCTGCAATATTAGTTGGAGTAAGTATCTTTTTAATCCAAACTGATGATCAGTTGGTACCAGTCGTACTTGTTACCCTTTTAACCGGAATGCTTGTTCCTTATGTTCGAGCAAAAGCCGAGTCGCTCGGAATCCAATGTTCCGGCGGAATCGCAGAACGCACTGAGCGCTTGATTATTGCTTTGACTGCTATCGGTTTTGAAGGATTAGGAGTCCCATACTCACTTGCCCTTGGAATGTGGCTCTTGGCATTACTTGGCACATACACCGTTATTCAGCGAATGATAATTGTGAAACGAGCTTCTTAGTTGTGAAAGAAAATCTTTCGGCGATCGTCTATTTTGCTGGGTGGCGATTAGTTCGCTGGCTTCCAGAGAAAGCTGCCTACAAGATTGCTTATGCATTGGCTGATTACCTGGTAAAACGAAATGGAAAAAGCGTCTCCAGATTTCGTAGCAACTTGGCACGCACTCAAGAATCAATAAGTGGCTCAGATCTTGATGTCCTACTAAAAAAAGCTATGCGCTCATATATGCGATACTGGGTTGATACATTTAGATTTCCCGATTGGTCGATGGTCAGAGTTCGACAAACAGTTTCCGTGACAAATGAACATCTCTTAACAGATGCCATCGCAGCCAAAACTGGTGTAATCGTCTCTCTTCCGCATGCAGGCAACTGGGACCACGCAGGAGCCTATTTTTGTGGAAAGGGAATTCATCTTGTCACTGTCGCCGAAAGGTTGAAACCCGAGAAGCTTTTCTTGAGGTTTCTCAAGTATCGCCAAGATATGGGAATGGAAGTACTTTCTCTCGACAGCGAAACAATAGAAACGTTAGCAACTAGATTGCGCGAAGGTCACTTGGTCGCATTGGTTGCAGACAGAGATTTATCAAAAACTGGAATTCAAGTTGAATTTTTTGGAGGACCGACGAGAATGCCAGCGGGGCCGGCGGTATTAGCCCTGCAAACAGATGCGCCTTTGATTACAGCCTTTGTTTCCTATACATCCAACGGTATTCACGTTGACTTCAAAAGCGTTGAAATACCTACATTTGGTGAACAGAGAGAGCGTGTAAGTCAGATTGTTCAAACAACGGCAAAACATTTTGAAGATGGAATCCGGCTCCATCCTCATGATTGGCACATGCTTCAAAGAATTTGGATTGATGGCGATTTCAAGGAACGTTTGTAATGCTCAGTAAATTGTTAAAAATCGGAATTGTGTGTCCCTATAGTTGGGACACACCCGGTGGGGTCGGTAACCACATTCGTGACCTTGCTGAGTATTTGATTGCACAGGGACACGATGTTTCAGTTTTGGCGCCAGCATCTGAAGATGCAACGCTGCCTTCTTACGTAGTCAGCGCTGGCAAGCCAATTTCAATTCCATATAACGGCGCAGTTGCACGAATTCTTTTTGGTCCAGTTGCTTACGCGCGAGTGCGAAGTTGGATCGCAGAAGGAGATTTTGATCTGTTGCACCTTCATGAGCCAGCGATTCCTTCTATCTCATTGTTGGCATGTTGGGCAGCTGAAGGTCCTATGGTTGGAACATTTCATGCAGCTGCTAAACATCAAAAGATTATCTTTGCTATCGGTCCGATTTTAGAGCCTGCTATTGAAAAACTATCTGCTCGAATTGCTGTTTCAGAGGCGGCGCGATTAACACTTACCGATCACTTAGACACAGACGCAGTCATCATTCCTAATGGAATCTATGCCTCGCGATATATGCATGGAACGCCACAAAGTAAGTGGCAAGGAAACACCATTGGATTTATGGGACGTTTTGACGAACCACGAAAAGGGTTAAGCGTTTTAATTGATGCACTTCCGGTTATTTCGCGTTTCGCTCCCGATGTAAAGGTTTTTGTCGCTGGTCCTGGAGATCCTGATGAAGTGATCAAGGACATAGATCCTCAGTTAAGGTCTCGTTTTGAATTTTTAGGAAAAGTCTCTGAATCGGACAAGGCGGATTTCATGTCGTCGGTTGCGATTTATGTCGCACCAAATACAGGTGGTGAATCATTTGGAATTATTGTTGCTGAAGCATTAGCTGGGGGCGCGTGTGTTGTTGCTAGTGATATCCCGGCATTTGATGATCTTCTGGGCCATGGTCAGTATGGAGCGCTGTTTGAGTCTGAGAACTCGACGGAGTTAGCAAAGGTAATCATTGATCTTTTTAGAAATGAAGGTAAGAGAAATGAATTGGCAAGAAGCGGAAAAACCCATGCCCAACTTTTTGATTGGTCAGTTGTTGCTGAGCAGATATATTCAGTCTATGAAATGTCGGTGGTTGGCGGTTCTAAAGTGAGAGTCTCTCAGGACTCTAGATCATGGAGTAGATTCCTTTCTAAAGAGGAAAAGCCATGAGATATTGGGTTTTAGCAGTTTTTCTCATCATCTTTATCATTTGGTACTTAACTTTTCTCGCAAGACGCTTGGACCGTCTCCATCAACGAGTCGATAACACTTGGGCAAATCTGGACATTCTCTTGCAAAAGAGGGCAGCCGTTGCACTTGAGATCGCTCATAGTGATATCGCAGATCCTGCTTCCTCAATGCTGCTGACAGGCGCTGCCTATCAAGCCCGAGATGCTGCTATTCAAAATAGATCTAATGCAGAAAGTGGATTATCTGGTGCGTTGGGATTATTGCTTGAAGATGCTCAGCACTTAACAACATCTGCCGATAGCCAACTTTTGACCGAGCTTTCAGCCCTAACAGATAAAATCAGAGTCGCTATTGCTTTGCACACCGATGCAGTAAATCGCTCCCAAATGTTGAGAAGTAAGTTTGTAGTGAAATCTTTTCGCTTAGCCGGAAGTGCGCCATTGCCCGTTACTTATGAATTCGAAGCCGATGTTCTTTAGAAGAAAACTCGTTCTAACCACCACAATAGTTTTGATGTTAAGCAGCTGTGCTGTCGTTGAAAAGGTAATGCCGGAAAAAGCGGAAACAAATGTTCTCAGTGGGAGAGAGGGCATCAACGGGCCTGTGCTTGCCGTAAAAATAGACGATACAAATCCGGCTCATCCACAAATTGGAATTGAAGATGCCGATGTTGTGTACATCGAACAAGTTGAAAGTGGTTTGACGCGACTGATGGCGATTTTCTCTTCACGAATTCCCGAAAGAGTGGGTCCAGTAAGAAGTGCTCGCATCTCTGACATCGATATTTTGAGCCAATATGGAAATGTTGCCTTTGCCTATAGCGGTGCACAATCGAAATTGCTTCCGGTTATCAGTCAAGCAAATCTTCTTGATTTGG
>WLED01000044.1 GCA_009704445.1 Actinomycetota bacterium | reverse complement strand
GCCTGTGCGGGGTTTCATGGCTGCCATGTGTTACTCCTCTAAACGAACTTGAGTGGATCACGGTCGAACTTCTAAATGCGGAGGTTAAGTATCTCGCACATTCGGCATTAGTAGAAATCGAGGCCTACATACCCATGATTGTCAGTAAACGAGCCCTGCCCTGCTCAATAATGGCTTTGACCGAGCGCTCAGGCGCCCCAAGGACCTGAGCTATCTCATGTGCCGACATAGAGCGTAAATAGTGCATTGTCAGAATAATTCTCTCTTCTTCAGGCAAGCCAGCAATAGCATCCGAAAGGCTTTGGGATGAATGGCTCATACACCTAGGTTACTAAACTGATTGGAGTTGTCGGCGAAAAGCCATGAGCGAGATTCTCACTCCCGTATAAAGACCAGGCGCAATCAATAAAAAGATTGCTCTTGGGGCCTGGATCTCTTCTGACCAATCAAATCGAGTAGTGAAGGCATCTATTTGCGTTAACTCAAATCTGCCTGTGCCTTTAATGATTCGGCCTGTATGAACCACATCGCAAATACTTGGTGGCTGCCATGCCGTCACAGTCATATGATCCATAAGTCCTAATTTCCCAACACCTGTAAATGCAGCGATTGAAGTTCCCACGCCTTCGCGAATTTTTGATGTGACTTCAACTTTTGTTAGCAACATCCATTCACCCTGGTTTTCCCATTGTGCAAGAGATTGCCAGACTTTTTCGATGGGTGCTTTTATAACTAAAGTCATTTCAATGTGATTGCTTCTCATTTCTTACATACCCTCACATGCATTTAATGCATCTTCGACAGTTGTTGTCCATCTAACAATTTCACGCATTCCAGGTTTGATGAATTTCTCCGCTTCAAGATGCATGATTAATTCATGCAATGGTTCATAAATTCCAAATGGATCTAAAATTACTACTGGTTTTGAGTGGAACTTTAGGTAGTGTCCTACCCAAATTTCAAAGAACTCTTCAAGGGTTCCAGCTCCGCCAGGCAAGGTGATAAAAGCATCAGATAGATCTGTGATCATATGCTTGCGTTGACCCATCGTCTCAACGACATGGAGTTCATCGTTATCGTGGTCAGCAAATTCAATCTCCACTAATGCTTGAGGAATAACGCCGACCGTTTTTCCACCCGCATCTCGGGCACCTCTTGAAACTGCGCCCATCATTGAAATATGTCCACCGCCTGTAATAAGTTCGTGTGAGTCAGAGGCGATGCCTTGTCCAAGTTGATAAGCCAGATCTACATATTTGTTATCAATGCTTGGCGATGAAGAACAAAAGACGGCAATACGCATGCAACCTAGAATAGGGGTTAGGCTTAGCACATGACCACCCCAGCAACTGGTAAAGCAAATAACGACACTGAAACGACTCCGACAATTGCATCTGGCCATGGAATCGCAACAGTTTCTCAGGGAACAACCTTGGATGTTTGGTTTCCAACACCATCTCTATCTACATTGCCAGGAAATACTCCCGCTGAACTTTTGGCACTAAAGGGTGAGGATAAAAACAGAGGTGTTCAGCGCGAATTAGTAAGTATCCAAATAGATTTAGGTAAAGCACCAGAAAATGTTGCCGATGTTTATCTACGTTTACATCTACTCTCACATCGACTCGTTAAGCCACAGAGTATTTCTTTGGATGGAATTTTTGGAATTCTCAATAACGTTGTATGGACTTCAATGGGCCCTTGCAGTGTTGAAGGATTTGAAGCGACACGTGCTCGATTGCTGGCAGCACATGGTCATATATCTGTATTTGGCGTCGATAAGTTTCCGAGAATGCTCGATTACGTAATGCCAAGTGGCGTACGTATTGCCGATGCAGATCGAGTTCGTTTAGGCGCACATATTGCAGCCGGGACAACGGTTATGCATGAAGGTTTTGTAAACTTTAATGCTGGCACTCTTGGAACATCAATGGTTGAAGGTCGAATCTCAGCTGGCGTAATTGTTGGAGATGGAACAGATGTTGGTGGCGGTGCTTCAATCATGGGTACGTTAAGCGGTGGTGGAAAAGAAGTAATCTCTATTGGAGAAAAATGTTTATTGGGTGCAAACTCTGGCATTGGAATTTCACTTGGTGATAACTGTGTAGTCGAAGCGGGTGTCTATATAACTGCTTCAGCAAAGATTAAATTGCCAGATGGCGAAGTTGTAAAAGCTAAATCACTTTCGGGTGCAAGTAATCTCCTGTTTAGACGCAATTCAATAAATGGTGGTCTAGAAGTTGTATTAAGAACTGGGACTTGGGGCGGGCTCAACAGCGTTTTGCACGCCAACTAAATTAAAGTAGGCCGATGGAATCTTTGTTCGACTTCTAAAGGTTTCACCTCGAATTGAAATTTGCCGCCCGTTACTTGCCGTAGCTCTGATCATCCCAACTGTTCCACTTGGATTTCGTGTCAGGATTTCGAGATTTACTACATCTGGAAGTAAAAAGGCTGTCGCAACAATTGATTGCGTGATACTTCTGTCCCACTTATAAAAGTTAGGGTTTAGCACTGGATCCAAACTTGCTGCATCTTCGACGCTATGCGTAAATGCGCGCTCACTTCCCCAAGCATTCAGCGCTGTTTCGGTAATACCACCACTTGAACTACCAAACCAGGCAGTTATTGGCTTACCTGCTTGGGTTAAAACCAATCCGGCTGTATTTGTTACTGCAGCTTTCCAAACTACTCCCCACTTCTTCTCTATTTCTTTGGCATGACCAAGGAATTTTTGGTCAGTAATCTCTCCATATAAATCACAATCGCAAGCGCTTCGTATAACTCCAGCTTTGCTTAATGCATAAGTTCGCGATGCAATCGCTTGTGCTTCAAGGGCAGCAGTTGGCCAAAATGAAGGCATCTCGCTAACTCCCCACAAATACTCATCTGCTAATCGAACAGTGTTGGTAATTGCTAACCTAAAACCAAGAGAGCCTGCCTTAATGGCTCGAACCTGCACTTGACCATAACGAAAATTACTTTTTCTATTTGCATGAGACAAACTCATGATCCCATCTACGCCTGCCAGATACCTTGTTCCACTCCATCGAACGGTAAAAACGCGATTGCTAGGAATACTCGAGCTGTTTTTTCCTGTCGTAATACTTGGAATAACCGTTGATCCTAAAACAGAAAAATTGAGAGAACTCATCGCGGGAATTATTGCAAGGGGCTGAAGACCTTGTGCATCACCAATGTCACCACTAAAAATCTGCATTGTTGCACCTTGGGTGCGGGTTAACATTCTTGCAGATGTTAATTGGTGTCCGATATTTACACGAAGAATTTTTGTATCATCGACCGTTTCTAGTGCAACGTCTTTATAGTAGAAACTTAAAATAGATGCGGCACTTTCGCCAGCTAAAGCTTTCGATCGCGCACCCATTTGACTCATTCCAACACCATGACCATAGCCAGCGCCTGTGAATTGAAAAGTTGGTGGAATCAGCGTTGCATGTGCCTTTAATGGTGAAATCAAAGAAATTGGCAGAGTAAAGGCAAGTGCTAAAGTGAGTCGCTTAAACATCCTCATCGATTGCTGCACTCTTTCCAACTTGTAAAAACTCTTGATATGCATCGATTACTTGGTTTGGTTCACCTCTTGAGATAACTTTACCTTTATCAAGCCAAACTACATCGTTACATGTTTCTCGTAATGTTTGCATCGCATGGCTTACTAAAATTAGGGCTCGATCATCACTTCGAAGCTCTTTGACTCGATTTAAACTCTTTTCTTTAAACTTTGCATCGCCTGTGCTCAGCGCTTCATCAATAATCAAGATATCTGGACGAACAGTAGCTGCAACGGAAAAAGCAAGGCGGGCGTACATTCCAGATGAATAGGTTCGCATAGGTGCGTCAATAGCATCACCTAATTCCGAGAAAGCTGCAATCTCATCAAAGTGCCCGTTAATCTCATCGCGAGTCATTCCCGCAGCTAACCCACCTAGGTAGACATTGTCGCGGCCAGACATAGATGGATTAAACCCAACGCCAAGGGCAAGCAAAGTACTTACGGATCCATAAACTTCGATTCGCCCTTGAGTTGGAGGCAAAATTCCGGCAATGCATCGCATAAGGGAAGACTTACCGGCACCATTTGCACCGATAACACCTAAAACGTGACCGTATTCAACATCAAGATTTACGTTTCTTAACGCATTAACAACTCGAGTTTGTTTTTTTCCACGCATGAGCGCTTTAGCTCTTACCTTAAATGTTGGCCTGCGATCAATTGTTGTCGAATACGTAAGAGATACATCCCTTACCGAAACGGCAATCTCATTAGTTTTATGTAAACTAGAGGCGGACAGCGAACTCACGCTCCCTCGATAAGAAAAAGTATGTTCCGAAAAAGAAAATTCCAGTTGCCCAACCCAAACCTGCAAGCACGCTAGAAATCTCTGGGCTTTGACCATAAACCAAGGCGCTTGACCAGGAATCTAGAATAGGGAAAAGTGGATTGACATACTCCAAAAAGAGCAGACCGGGCTTTAATGTTGATGCTTCGTACAAAATTGGAGATAAATACAAAAGAGTTCGAGTGGCATACGGCAAGAAGCTCGCAATATCTCGGAAATAAACATTTATACATGAAATCGTAATTGCTAGCCCCAGTGCCAGAAGAATCGTAATAAGCAGAATTGGTAGCGCCCACAGCATCTGGATAGTAAATGGTGAGCCGACAACGGCTTTAATAACAATAAAAACAATCACTGTTGGCAAAAACTTAAAGAGTGCAATCACAACAGAAGAAAGTGGCAACATGATTCGCGGAAAAGCTGTATTTAGAATCAACCTCTGTCCTGAAGTTACGGATTTTACGCCCGAACTTAAACTATTTGACACTAAATAGAATAGAAACAACGTTCCGGTTAAATGTACGTATCGAGTGGTGTCTGTAGTACCACCGATTATTACAATCAAAATAAAATAGACACCAGAAAGCAAAAGTGGATTGATTACTAACCACATCTGACCAAAGACAGAGTCATAGTGTTGCTCGCGTAGCTCAGATTTTGAATGCTCTGCAATAAAGGTCCGCCTTGACCAAAGCGACTTCCAGTACTTACCTAGTTTAGGAAGGCCTGCTTTAAAGGGCTCATAAACCTGTAATGGGGTACTCACGGATGCAAGGTTACCTCAGGAACAAGTGAGTTAGGTGAAGTAAGAAATCCGATTCCCCATGAAATGTGCATTGTGAGCAAAATTGCAGGCAGGCAAAGAACTTCACTCAGGGATTTTCCAATTGAAATTGAGGAAATCAGGATGAATGCTCCGTAAATAATCGCAGGTAAAAATAGAACTGGAGAAATCAATATTCCAGATAGCAATGAAATCAAGGTTGCAATAACTGTAAAAGGTGGAGCTAAGTATCTGTAATTTATCGTTCCTTTATGACTCCGAGCGACAACTCTTCTCCAGCGCCCATATTGAAAATACTGTCGTGCAAGTGCTGAAAATGTCGAACGTGGACGATAGGAAACAATTAACCTGGGATCAAAATAGATTACCCCGCCCATCTTGCGTAAGCGAAAATTTAATTCCCAGTCTTGAGCTCGAGTAAATCTCTCATCAAATCCACCCACGGCAAGTAAAGCTTCTTTTCTAAAAACACCCAGATAAACAGTGTCGACTTCACCAGAATTTCCACCAGTGTGAAAGCGAGAGGCGCCAACACCTAGTGGGCTTTTCATCGCTCTAGCAACAGATTTTTCAAAAATCGACGTGCCACTAGCATCCATAATGCCACCAACATTTACTGCGCCTGTTTCCTTCAAAATTTCATAAGCCATCTGGCAATAGTTATCTGGAATATTTGCATGTCCATCGACTCGAAGAATTATTGAATGCGACGATGCTGCTATTGCGAGGTTAAGGCCAGCGGCTGTTCGCCCTGTTGGGTTTTCAATAACAATCACACGTGCATCTTGACTCTGCAGCGTGCGTGCGATTTCCATTGTTCTATCTTTTGAGGGGCCGACTGCAAGAATTACCTCAAGTGGCCCTTCGAATTTTTGATTAAGTATGGCTCTGACAGAATCGGCTAAATACTTCTCTTCATTGAGAATAGGTAGAATCACCGAGATTTCAGCTCTCGGTAAGCCATACATTGTGTTTGCTGATGTCGACATAACCCGTACACGGTACCGTTGAAGTACTCTCTCCTAGTGAAATCAACGCGGGCAATTCGTATTTTTACCTCACTATCAGTGGGCATCGTTGTGATTTCAAGCATCTCTTGGTTAGGACTTGGCCAAGTGAGTGGTGCGATTTCTCGCATTGATGCATTTGGCGCTGTTGTCGATAGACCAGATAAACCAACTTCGGCGCTTAATTACCTGATTGTCGGTGCAGACACTCGAGAAGGATTAACAAAAGAACAGCGAAAGCTATTGCGCGTAGGTAGTACCAAAACAGCTGCGGGCTCTAGGTCAGACACAATGTTGATTGTTCATATTTCAAAGTCTCGCGATAAGGCAACAATCATCTCAATTCCTCGTGATTCTTTGGTAACAATTCCGGAACATCCTTCATCTTCGGGTAGTGGAAAAATCATTCCTCCAGCTCTTGGAAAGATTAATGCAGCCTTTGCATTTGGCGGACCGCCATTACTTATTCAAACCATCGAAAATGAAACTGGCGTTCGAATTGATCATTACATTGAAATTGGTTTTGCTGGCTTTGCCGGAATAGTTGACTCATTGGGTGGAATAGAAGTCTGTACAAAAAAGGATATTGATGATCCAGGCAGTCACTTAGTTTTACCGGCTGGAGTCCATACACTCAATGGTATTGAGGCATTGAAATATGTAAGAACGAGAGATTTTGATGGGCTTGGTGACATCGGTCGCATGCAACGTCAACAACAATTTATGAGCGCCGTGTTAAGAAAAGTGACAAGCACCGGAGTTTTGTTAAATCCAGTCAAGCTCGTAAACTTCTTTAATTCACTGATTGCTACAGTCAAAACTGATGCACAGTTGAATAAGAGTGATCTATTAACTCTTGCAAAGCAATTAAAGAATTTATCTGCAAGCAATGTTCGAACTTTGACAATTCCACTTGGAAATGCCAATGCTCGAGTTGATGGATTAGGTTCAGTTGTTAAATGGGACCCAGTGCTGGCACCAGAACTGTTTAACCGACTCAGGGAGGATCTACCTCTTACAGATATTGTTGAACCATCTCCTTCGGCTTCGGGCAGTCCGACTCCGACAGTTATTGATAAATTCAAGACTCGTACCGCTGATGAAAATCCCTGTGGAGCATTGAAGTAAAGTGACGGTTATGGATTTAAAACTCTCGGTCGTTGGTTGTGGTTATCTTGGCGCAACCCATGCAGCGTGCATGTCTTCACTTGGTTTCACGGTTGTTGGCGTAGATACTGATCCTGAAAAAGTTGCACAGCTACAAAATGGAATTTTGCCATTCTACGAGCCAGGCTTAGACACTTTATTGGCCGAAGAAATGAAATCCGGGCGTTTGTCGTTTACAACTGATTTTTCTTCCGTAGCAAATGCAGATGTTCACTTCATTTGTGTTGGAACCCCGCAGAGCAAAGATGGACTTGCTGCAGATTTAACATATGTAAAGTCAGCAGTTAAAGCAATCGCCCCACACCTTAAAACAGGTTCACTTGTTGTAGGTAAATCAACAGTCCCGGTGGGAACAGCTCAATCTCTTCGTGAGGAATTGATGAAGATTGCGCCAGAAGCCGATTTGGCATGGAACCCAGAGTTTTTGCGTGAAGGTTTTGCAGTTGAAGATACTTTGACACCTAATAGATTAGTTGTTGGTGTTGCCAATGATTTAGCTGAAGAGGTTCTAAAAAAAGTTTATAAGCCCATTCTTGACCTTGGAACTCCATGGATCCGTGCTGACTTACCAACTTCAGAGTTAGTAAAAGTTGCCGCAAACTCATTTTTGGCAACAAAGATTTCATTTATTAACGCGATGGCTGAAGTGTGTGAAGCTGCAGGTGGGGATGTCACCGTGCTTGCAAAGGCAATTGGTTATGACCCGCGAATTGGAAATAAGTTTCTACAAGCAGGAATTGGATTTGGTGGTGGCTGTCTACCAAAAGATATTCGTGCATTTATGGCAAGAGCTGAAGAATTGGGAGCAAAACAGGCTTTGGAATTTCTACGCGAAATTGATGCTATCAATCTTCGTGCTCGTCTACGCGTGATCGATGTTGTTCGAAGTGAACTCTCTGATGATCTAACGGGACGCAAAATTGCAGTTTTGGGAGCAACCTTTAAGCCAGATAGTGATGATGTTCGTGACTCCCCTGCATTAGATATTGCAGCACAGTTGAATGCTGCTGGTGCACTTGTAACTGTTCATGACCCAAAGGGAATCGAACCTGCTCGTAGACGTTTTCCACTTTTACAGTATGCAGAAAGTATTAATGATGCAGTGAAAGATTCAGATTTAGTCTTGCACCTAACTGAATGGAAAGAGTATCGACAGATTGATCCAGTTAAAATTGCATCATTGGTAAAAAACAAGATCATCATTGATGGCCGAAACATGTTAGATAGAGATCTGTGGCGAAAGGCTGGCTGGAAGTTTCGGGCGTTAGGTCGCACTGACTAACCCTGAAAGTTCACTCGTCGATTTTTCCACTCATATACTCAATAGCATGTTCAATCTCATCAATTAACTCATCCAGGTTCTCACCTGTCAAAGTTACATGTCCGAT
>WLED01000043.1 GCA_009704445.1 Actinomycetota bacterium | reverse complement strand
GCCTGTGAGCGTGTTTAATTGTGTGGATAACCAGTTGCTTTTTTTGCCAAAGCGCTCTACTTTTCACTCCCCCTCCACAGGAAATTGGGTTTTGGAGGGTTTTATAGGGCTCAACCTGGGGTTTAGACCACAGGCTGTGGATAACTATGTGGATAACGAAAAGGGGCTTACGTGATCGTTTCAAAGGGTACTGAGGTTGAGTTAACCACCCTTTGGGGTCGGGTAATCGAAGTAGTCGCCACCGATGCCCCCCAACATAAAGCTTTCTTACAACTAACAAAGCCGTTAGGCCTTCTCCATAATGATGACCAAATAACTTTATTGGTAGCGGCTCCAAATCTTTTTGCAAAAGATGTACTTGAAAGCCGATTGCGCTCAGTTGTTAGTGATGTACTCACAACTGAGTTGGGTGAAAAAACAAATATCGCTGTGACTGTCGATGAGACTTTAGAGGTTGTGGCACCCACTCAAACAGATGTAGAGGTTGAGTTTGTAACTCCTAAATCTGGCACAGGTCGCGATGATGTCCCTGTTTCAAAAACAACTGATACTTCAACTTTAAATCCTCGCTATATTTTTGAAACTTTTGTTATTGGTGCTTCAAATCGTTTTGCTCACGCCGCCGCAGTTGCAGTGGCAGAAGCCCCCGCAAAGGCTTACAACCCTTTGTTTATTTATGGTGAATCAGGTTTGGGTAAAACTCACTTACTTCACGCAATTGGTGCTTACGCTCAAGAACTGTATGGAAATGTACGTGTTAAATATGTTTCTTCTGAAGAGTTCACAAATGATTTTATTAACTCTATTCGTGACGATAAAGCCTCTGCTTTTCAGCGCCGTTATAGAGATCTAGATATCTTACTTGTTGACGACATTCAGTTTTTGGAAAATAAAGAACGTACTCAAGAAGAGTTTTTTCATACATTTAACACTTTGTATAACGCGAACAAACAGATTGTTATCTCAAGTGACCGCCCACCAAAACAGTTGACTACTTTGGAAGATCGCTTACGCTCTCGTTTCGAGTGGGGTTTAATTACAGATATTCAACCGCCAGAGCTAGAGACTCGTATTGCAATCCTTCGTAAAAAAGCGGCTCAAGATAAGTTGAATGCTCCGGATGATGTTCTTGAATACATCGCTAGTAAAATCTCAACAAACATCCGCGAATTAGAAGGTGCATTAATCCGTGTAACGGCTTTTGCTTCTCTCAACCGCCAAAGTGTTGATTTATCTTTGGCTGAAATTGTGTTAAAAGATTTAATCCCTAATGAAACTAATCCTGAGATAACAGGTGCGACGATCATGGCTCAAACAGCGGCCTATTTCAGTTTAACAATTGATGATCTTTGTGGGACCTCTCGTTCTAGGGTTTTAGTTAACGCACGCCAAATTGCTATGTATTTGTGCCGCGAATTAACTGATCTTTCTTTACCGAAAATTGGCCAAACTTTTGGTGGGCGTGACCACACAACCGTTATGCATGCCGATAGAAAAATCCGTCAGTTGATGGCTGAGCGACGTTCGATCTACAACCAGGTCAACGAGCTCACCACCAGAATCAAACAGCAGGTCAGATAGTCGTATTTGTACGAAATGTCTGCATTGCCACTCTTTACCCCCAGTTGGGGAAAAGGTGTGGATAACTGTGGAGAAGTACGCCGATACCGTGGATAACCTCGGTTTAGTTGAGAAAGGGATAGGGCAGCCGTTATGAAACTATGGGTTTTTTTACTTCATATAACCCTTATCCCAAAAGTTGTACACAGTTTATACATTGCAAAACACCGTTGTGAGCAGGGGGTTTGGTTTTTACCCACAGAAAAACTACCTAGTTACTACGACTATCTATATATACATAGATCTAGTTACGCGAATAACTTTTCCACACTTCAAAAGATTAGAGGGTAGAGATGAAATTTATAGTTGAACAAGCAGCGTTAACCGATGGTGTTAATTGGGTCTCTCGCTCTTTATCTACACGGCCGATAAAAACCGAACTACTTGGAATAGTTATCGACGCAACCAACAATGAAGTTTTTTTGTCGGCTTCAGATTTAGAAACAGCTAGCAAAGCTCACTTCGCCGCTGAGATTAAAACCCCAGGTAAGGTTTTAGTGCCAGGTAAATTGCTTGCGGAAATCTCACGTTCGCTACCAAATAAACCAATTACTTTTACATTAGAAGGTTCTCGAGTATTGGTAACTAGCGGAAGTTCTAAATTCACACTTCCAACATTATCTGTAGAGGAATACCCAAACCTACCCGCACTACCTGACACAACAGGTGTGATTGCAAGTGATGTATTCGCAACAGCTGTTGCACAAGTAGCAGTTGCTGCAGGACGCGACGATTCTCTACCAACACTCACCGGTGTGCATGTAGAAATAAATGAAGAAACAGTCACATTTGCAGCAACAGACCGTTACCGTTTAGCAGTCCGTGAAATTCAATGGCAACCAACTGCGCCAAATACATCAACAACAGCTTTGTTACGCGCTCGCACAATTGCAGATGCGGCAAAATCCCTTACAGGATCTAAAGAGGTTTCTATCTCTTTTGCCCCAGCAACAAACAATGATCGATTAACAGGGTTTGCTGGAGATGGAAAAACAATGACCTCAAGAATGTTGGATGGAACATTTCCTCCTTACCGACATTTACTACCCCAAGAAATAACCACTACAGCGTTGATTGAAGTAGCCACACTTTTAGATTCAGTGCGACGAGTTGCTTTAGTAACCGACAAAACAGTTCCGCTACGTCTTGATTTCAATAACAATATTCTCTCCCTTGAGGCGGGTGCTGGGGAAGAAGCACAAGCAACAGAAGCAATAGATATTTTATTAACAGGAGAACCTATCTCCATAGCGTTTAACCCAACATTTTTAGCTGACGGTTTGACTGCTGTAGGAACCAAATTTGTGCAGATCTCATTCACAGGATCAAACAAACCAGCAATCCTTATGGGTAAAAACGATAAAGACGGCGTGTTAATTGAAAATTATCGCTACTTGCTTATGCCAATGCGCTACGCCTCTTAATTTTCAAACTGGACAATAAATGCGTATCAACAAGTTGGCCTTAACCAACTTTCGCTCCTATAACCAATTAGATTTAAAGTTTGAACCTGGCGTAACAACCTTCATTGGAGATAACGGGTCAGGCAAAACCAATATTGCAGAATCGCTCATCTATCTAGCTTTTCTTTCCTCACATCGCGTCTCAAATAACACACCACTCATTAATTTAGGTAATCAACAAGCGATTATTAGAGCTGAAGTCCAAAGAGATGATCGAACACTCAATGTGGATTTAGAGATCAATGCGACAAAAACCAACCGAGCTCGAATAAACGGCAACCCAACTAGAAGCCAACGCGAAATTCTTGGGGCTATTCAAATTGTTTATTTCTCTCCAGAAGATCTAGATCTTGTGCGAGGAGAACCCGGGATACGAAGAGATTTCTTAGATCGTTTGCTCGTCACAAGAACCCCACGTTTAGCTGGTGTTATTGCAGAGTATGAACGGGTAGTTAAGCAACGTAACGCACTACTAAAAACCAAAACATCAGCAGCAGCACTTGCCCCTTGGAATGAACAATTAATTAAATTAGGAGCCGAATTAACCGCGGAAAGAATTGGCCTTATAGAGGTTTTAAACCCTTGGGTAACCCAGAACTATAAGAATTTAAATGAAGTGAAACCTGCATCAATTTCCTATAAATGTAGTTCCGAAGGTGTTTCTAACAGCGCCCAACAAAACGAAGAAATTTTAACTCATCGGTTAGAAGAGGTTGCATACCAAGAAATAGAACGAGGGGTCTCGTTAATTGGTCCACACCGAGACGATTTAGATTTACATATTGGAGACTTTCCAGCAAAAGGGTACGCAAGCCATGGCGAATCTTGGTCTATGGCAATCTCGCTTCGAATTGGATCTTTTAATCTTTTAAAATCCGAAGGCGCCTCACCGATTTTAATTTTAGACGATGTTTTTGCTGAACTAGACACCTCTCGCAGAGTACAACTAATGTCTGCCACACAGTTGGCTGAACAAACAATTATCACCGCAGCAGTTGAGAGTGACTTACCACCTGAACTACTCACACAAAAGTTTTACGTCAATCCAGGAATTGTTAAAAAGAGTAAAGGCAAGTGAAGGTGAATAAAAATGAGTAAACGCGATTTAGCGATAGATCTTTTTAAAACCTTTAAAAATTCAACTATTAAAAAAAGTAATAAATCTGGATCTTCAACCCCTTCAACACAAACAGGAAAAGCCGGTGACCCAGAATTAATCAGTGGGGTTTTATCTCATTTAATCGCAGACCGTGAGTGGGATTCAGGATTAGCTGAAGGAAACCTTTTTGTTCATTGGAAAAAAATTGTTGGTGAAGAAATTGCTCAACACGCAACACCAGTTTCAATTTTGGATGGAACATTAACTATTCAAAGTTCATCAACTGCTTGGGCCACACAGTTACAGTTAATGTCCAATGATCTTTTAACTATGATTCAAAAAGATGCCACTGGTGTTTTAATCGAAAGAATTGTTTTTATCGGACCACACGGTCACCACGGGCCATCGTGGAAAAAAGGAATCCGAACTATTCGCAACGCACGGGGGCCAAGAGACACCTACGGTTAAAAACCAACCCTTTGGCCATTTAAGGCGGGTTTAAGATCTTGACCCACCCTAACTTCTCAAATACAGGCTTAAAGTCGGGCTATGACCGCCCACAGGGCTTTTCTTGAGTATTTATTGTCGCACTTTCGGACTAAGATAAACCTATTCCGAGAGGCCAATCCTCTCCAAAGCCTCTCAAAGGCGATTTGAGCATTTTTATAGGAAAGGAGCCTCATGGCCGAGAACTCCTATAACGCCAGCAATATCACCGTCCTAGAAGGTTTGGAGGCGGTCAGAAAACGTCCTGGAATGTATATCGGTTCCACTGGTGAACGAGGATTACATCACCTTGTTTACGAAGTAGTAGATAACTCAGTTGATGAAGCACTAGCCGGACACTGCACCGAAATCAACGTCACGCTTTTAGCTAATGGTGGTGTTGAGGTAATAGATAACGGCCGTGGAATTCCAGTCGATATACACCCAGTTGAAAAAAAACCAGCCTTAGAAGTTGTACTTACTGTTTTACACGCCGGTGGAAAATTCGGCGACGGTGGATACTCAGTCTCTGGTGGGTTACACGGTGTTGGTATTTCAGTTGTAAACGCACTTAGTACAGATCTTTCGGTGATTGTTCAACGCGATGGAAATTTTTGGTATCAAGAGTACAAACTCGGCGTTCCAGTAGCTCCAGTTCGTAAAGGGGATGCCTCTAAATCATCTGGAACAACAGTTCAATTTTGGCCATCTAAAGAGATATTCGAAACTACAGATTTTTCTTTTGAGGTTCTCTCTACGCGTTTCCGTGAAATGGCATTTCTTAATAAAGGTTTGATTTTAACTCTCACAGATATGCGACAAGGCCATGTTGACGAGAAAGGCGAACAGTTAATGGTTCGCTACCAATACCAGGGTGGGATCACAGATTTTGTAAAACACCTTAACTCGACTCGAGGCGAAACACATAAATCAATCATTGCTTTTGCCTCAGAAGATAAGAAAAACAAAATTTCACTTGAAGTATCAATGCAGTGGAATGAAGGATTTTCCGAGTCTGTTTATACATTTGCTAACACTATTCACACCCACGAAGGTGGATCACACGAAGAAGGCTTCCGCACCGCGTTAACTTCGGTTGTCAACAAGTTTGGAGAAGAACAAGGATTTATTAAGAAAAAAGAAGATCGCTTAACAGGTGATGACGTCCGCGAGGGCTTAACCGCAATTGTTTCGATCAAATTGGCAGAACCTCAGTTTGAGGGCCAAACCAAAACAAAACTCGGCAACTCTGAAGCTAAAACATTTACTCAGAAAGTAGTTAATGAAGAGTTAACTTCTTGGTTTGAACAAAACCCAGTTGAAGGAAAAGAGATTGTCCGCAAAAGCATTGATGCAGCAGCAGCGCGTGTTGCCGCACGAAAAGCTCGCGATTTAAGTAGAAATAGAAAAGGTTTATTGGAAGGCCGTGGGATGCCAGGCAAGTTAGCTGATTGCCAATGGACCGATCCTGTTAAATGCGAGCTTTACATCGTCGAAGGTGATTCTGCAGGTGGATCAACAAAAGGCGGCAGAGATTCTCGCAACCAAGCCGTACTTCCTATCCGCGGAAAGATTTTAAATGTTGAGAAAGCGCGAATTGACCGCGTCCTTCAAAACAACGAAGTACAAGCGTTAATCACCGCACTTGGTACTGGCGTTCATGATGATTTTGATATCTCAAAGCTTCGCTACCACAAGATTATTCTGATGGCAGATGCAGATGTAGACGGACAACACATCCGTACACTTTTACTAACTTTACTTTTCCGATTTATGCGACCGCTAATTGAACAAGGTTATGTTTACTTTGCTCAACCACCACTATATAAATTGAAGTGGGGAGGCAAAGAACCTGTCGAGTACGCATTTAGTGATCGTGAACGTGATGGAATGATTGAACTTGGAGTTGCTGCTGGAAAACGTTTACCGAAAGATGATGGTATTCAACGATTTAAAGGTCTAGGTGAGATGCCGGCAAAAGAGTTGTGGGATACAACAATGGATCCAGAGCACCGCGTTTTAATTCGCGTGACTTTAGATGATGCAGCCGCGGCGGATGATTTGTTCTCTGTGCTTATGGGTGAAGATGTCGAAAAACGTCGTGCGTTTATTCAGCGTAACGCAAAAGATGTTAGGTTCTTGGATATC
Organism: Actinomycetota bacterium; assembly: GCA_009704445.1. Taxonomy (GTDB): domain Bacteria; phylum Actinomycetota; class Actinomycetes; order Nanopelagicales; family Nanopelagicaceae; genus Planktophila. Next base: position 2,261 of record WLED01000043.1, on the reverse strand, counting down.
TAATGGATGATTTAAACCCAAATAATCTAGAGAATTTCGACAAGATTGAAACTGTCGATCTTCAAGTCGAAATGGCTCGTTCTTATCTTGATTATGCAATGTCGGTCATTGTTGGTCGCGCACTTCCAGATGTACGAGATGGTTTAAAACCAGTACATCGACGTGTTTTGTATGCAATGTATGACGCTGGCTACCGACCAGATAAAGGCTTCTACAAATCTTCTCGCATCGTTGGTGATGTTATGGGTAATTACCATCCACACGGTGACACATCTATTTATGACGTTGTAGTTCGTCTTGCACAACATTGGTCGCTTCGTTACATGCTCATTGATGGCAATGGAAACTTTGGTTCTCCAGGTAATGACCCAGCGGCAGCTATGCGTTATACAGAAGCGCGTCTGTCTCCACTAGCAATGGAGATGATGCGTGATATCGATGAAGACACAGTTGATTTTGTTCCTAACTACGACGGACGATCACAAGAACCAACTGTTTTACCAAGCCGCCTGCCAAATTTATTAGTCAACGGCTCTGCAGGTATCGCAGTGGGAATGGCTACAAATATTCCACCACACAACCTTCGCGAAATTGGCGAGGCAGTTATCTATTCATTAGAACATCCAGAGATGAAGCAAGATGAACTACTCAATGAGTTAATTAAAATTGTTAAAGGTCCAGATTTTCCAACTAAAGGCTTGATTGTTGGTAGAACTGGAATTGAAGAGGCTTATCGAACAGGCCGCGGATCTATCACTATGCGCGCGGTGGTTGAAGTTGAAGAGATTAATAAGAGAACCTGTTTAGTAATTAGCCAACTTCCTTATCAAGTAAACCCAGATAATCTTGCTTTGAAAATCGCAGAACTAGTTAAAGATGGAAAAATTAAAGGTATTGCCGATGTTCGAGACGAAGGTAATGAGCGCTTAGGACAACGTCTTGTGATTGTTTTGCAAAACGCTGCGATTCCAAAAGTAATTCTCAATAACCTTTACAAGCAGACCCAATTACAAGACACATTTGGTGCCAACATGTTGGCATTGGTCGATGGTGTGCCACGCACGTTGCGCTTAGATGAATTTATTCGTTATTACATCGAACACCAGATTGAAGTAATTATTCGCCGAACAAAATATCGTTTGGCAGAGAAAGAAAAACGCGCACATATTTTGCAGGGTTACTTAAAAGCCCTAGATGCCCTAGATGCCGTAATTGCCTTGATTCGCGCCTCTACAACACCCGAAGAGGCCCGCACAGGCTTGATGAAATTGTTAGATGTAGATGAGATTCAAGCCAACGCAATCTTGGATATGCAACTTCGAAGAATTGCAGCGCTAGAGCGTCAAAAAATCAACGATGAATATGACGGTCTCATGGCAGACATTGTTGAGCTCAACAAGATTCTTGTCAGCCCTGAAAAGCAAAGAGAGATTGTTAAGACTGAGCTAACAGATTTAGTCGCAAAATTTGGTGATGATCGACGCACACAAATTGTTGCAAGCGAGGGAGACTTCAGCGCAGAGGATTTAATCCCCGACCAAGATGTAGTTGTAACAATTACACGTGGTGGTTACTCAAAGCGCACGATGGCAGATCTTTATAGATCACAGCGCCGCGGTGGCCGTGGAGTTAAAGGAGCCGCCCTAAAAGAAGATGATGTTGTAGATCATTTCTTTGTCGCATCTACTCACGACTGGTTACTGTTTTTTACCAATCAGGGACGCGTCTACCGCGCAAAAGTTCACGAACTTCCAGATGCTGGGCGTGATGCGCGAGGCCAACATGTTGCAAACTTGATGGCCTTTAAACCAGAAGAAAAAATCGCTCAAGTTTTGTCAATTAAGGATTACACAATCTCACCTTATTTAGTTTTAGCTACACGCAATGGACTCATTAAGAAAACACCATTGATTGAATACGACTCACCACGCACAGGTGGTCTTATTGCAATCTCACTAAAACCCGGTGATGAAGTTGTTAGCGCATCACTTATTAACTCAGGGGACGAACTGTTGCTAGTTTCAACCAAAGCAATGTCACTGCGCTTTACGGCAGATGATGAATCGCTTCGATCAATGGGTCGATCCACAAGTGGAGTAATTGGAATGAAGTTCCGCACTGGAGACAACCTATTAACAATGGCACGTGTTAATTCCGAGCAGTCCACAAATTCATTTGTATTTACTGCAACCGATGGTGGTTATGGAAAGAAAACACCAATCGATGAATACCGCTTACAAGGTCGTGGCGGAATTGGAATT
>WLED01000042.1 GCA_009704445.1 Actinomycetota bacterium | reverse complement strand
GCAGCAGCACCACCATGCATTACCTGCAACATTGGAGTTTCTACTTCAATGAATTCCTCTTTTTCAAAAGTATCTCGTAGTGATTTCATGACAGTTGGACGCAATCGCGCATTGGCTCGAGCCTCTGGGCGAACGATTAGATCTACATAACGCATTCGTACTCGAGTCTCTTCTGACATTGGTTTGTGATCATTTGGCAATGGACGAAGTGACTTTGATGCCAATGCCCAAGAGTTGGCAAGAATTGAAAGTTCACCGCGCTTAGATGTAATAATTTCACCCGTTATAGAAACAATGTCACCTAAATCGATATCTGATTTCCAGGAATCAAGTGCAACTTGACCAACTTTATCCAGAGATAACATCGCCTGAAGTTCTGTGCCATCACCTTCACGTAAAGTTGCAAAGCACAGTTTGCCTGTGTCACGCTTAAAAATAATACGTCCTGTTAATGACTCGGTGTCACCGGTTGCAACATCGATCTCTAAGCCAACGTATTTTTCACGGATCTCACCAAGAGATTTTGTGCGTGGTACTGAAACTGGGTATGGCTCTATATCTCGTACGATTAAGGCAGCACGTTTTTCTCTGCGGATTCGAAGTTGTTCAGGCAGATCTTCTTCAACGCTAGGGTTTGAAGCAGAACCGGCTGTGTTGTCAGTGCTCATAGGTTGGCAAGTCTACAGACTCAAGCATTTCGCTCATGAATTAGACGAAGTCCAATCAATGTTAAATCAGGCTCATGGTGCTCAATGGTTTCTGAAACACCCACAATCAAGGGTGCCAACCCACCTGTAGCAATAACTATTGGTTTTTCAGAATAGGAATCCGCAAGTTCTGTAGTAATCCGATCCACTAAACCATCAACTTGGCCCGCAAATCCAAAAATTGTTCCTGACTGCAAGGCTTCAACAGTATTTTTACCGATCACATTTTTTGGTTTGATCAACTCGATCTTGCGAAGCTGTGCTGCTCGTGCGGCAAGTGCATCTACTGAGATTTCTATACCTGGAGCTAATGCACCGCCTAGAAACTCACCTTTTGGTGAAACAACATCTAGATTTGTTGAAGTACCAAAATCTACAACAATGGCTGGTCCCCCAAAAATTGTATGGGCAGCTAGAGTATTCACAATTCGATCAGCACCAATCTCTTTTGGATTATCAACTAGAAGTGGAACTCCTGTTTTTGTTCCTGGCTCAACGATCGTTACTCGAATATCTGCAAAGTAATCAGCGATCATGCTGCGCAGTTCCCGCAAAGTTGCAGGGACCGTAGAGCAAATGGAAAGTCCACTTAAATTGTAATCTTCAATTAACGCTCGATATTGAAGCCATAATTCATCTGCTGTACTACGTGGATCTGTTTTAACACGCCATGAGCGAATCAACTCTTTTTTGTCAAAAATACCTAGGACAGTATTTGTATTACCTACATCTACAGTTAGTAGCATCTCTATCTCCCTGCCATTGGCATATTGTCAATTAAACGAACTCCTTCAACCCAGCCAGCAATAATTGCCCTCTTGGATTGTGTGGTTTCTGTTGCAATAGAAAAATCATTTTCATCAATAACAGTTGCGTAATCTTTTTTAAATCCTGCTTCTGTTGAAAGTGTGGAGTTTAGAATCTCAATGGCAATTTCTACAGTCGGAGCTAACCTGGCTGCAGAGAGTGCTCGATTAACAACGAGTGCACTATTTCGACCCTCTTGGGTTAAGCGGAGATTGCGTGAGGACATTGCCAAACCATCAAATTCACGGACTGTTGGTACGCCAATAATTTCTACCTTGCTTTTCATCGCCTTGATTATCGAAAGTTGTTGAAAATCCTTTTCACCAAAAACCGCTTTGCTTGGTTTAGTCAGAGCAAATAAGCGATTTACAACTGTGACAACTCCATCAAAGTGACCTGGTCTGGATGCGCCTTCAAAAATTGAGCCTAAAGGACCAGCGTTAAGGGTTTGAAAGCCTTCTGGATAAAGATCTTCAAATTCAGGAAACCAAACCTGCGTTGCTCCGGCAATAGTTGCAATTTCAATGTCGCGTTCTGGGGTTCGTGGATACTTTTCAATGTCTTCTTTGTTTTCAAATTGAAGTGGATTAACAAAAATACTGACTATCACTTCTTTGTCCAGAGTTCGAGCACGCTTGATCAAGGCTTGGTGGCCTTTGTGTAAGGCACCCATTGTTGGGACTAATACGCTCATTTAAAGTGGCTCCAGTCCTTTCAGGTACCGGGCGAGATGCTTAAAGTTTAGCGCTAAGCAGGCAGATGTTCCAAAAGATCTTTAATCTTTCCATGAGTTAGCAGGATTGCATCAGGCTCAATTTCTAACCACGGTTCCAAAACAAATCTGCGCTCATGAGCCCGTGGGTGCGGCAGCGTTAACTCGTCGGCTTTGCTAATCAAATCTGCATATTGAATGAGATCTAAATCGATTGTGCGTGGCCCCCAACGCTCAATGCGTTCTCGTCCTAATGTTTTTTCTATACCGTGGAGCACTGCTAGCAAATCAATGGCAGGCAAGTTGCTGTCAATTATGCAGACAGCATTTAAATACTTTGGTTGCTCTGGACCACCCACTGGATCTGTTGTGATGTATGAAGAAACAGATTGAACATCGGTGGCTTCGCGCAACAGAGTAATTGCAATATCCAAATTCTCTTTCGGGTTACCCAAATTAGCACCCAGTGATATGACGGCTTTCATCGAACTTTATTAACGACAACTGAAATATCGTGGAATTTTAAACCCACAGGGGCTTGAGGCTTATGAACAGTCACAGTTACAGCCTTTATCTTTGGATATAAGCTCAAAATTCTTTCTGCAATTCTGTATGCCAGTTTTTCAATTAAATTAACAGGGTTCGTTGTAATCTCTTGATGAGTTATCTCTGTAATAGCAGCGTAGTTAACAGTATCTGCAATGGCATCTGATTGTGCAGCTTGCGCTAAATCTAGATCCAATATCAAATCTACATAAAAGTCCTGGCCATTTGTTCGCTCATTTTCAAATAAACCGTGAAATCCATAACCATGGATACCAGTGATAACTATTTGATCACTCATAATTCTAAGGCCTCCTTGTGTGGTTTAACGGAATGAACTCTAACGGCCCAAACTCCTGTTCCCTTAAGTCTTTTTGTTAGATTCACTGTTGCCTCCTCTCGTTGATCAGGAGAATCACCACCTAGAAATCTCTTGCGAGAGCCACCCACTAACACCGGATAACCCAAATCCACGAAACGATCAATTGCATCAATAATTGCCCAGTTATGATCGGCATCTTTTGCAAAACCAAGACCAGGATCAATAATCAAATTTTCTTTTTCTACTCCAGCTGCTAGGGCAAGTTGAATACGCTCTTCTAACTCCGAAATAACCTCTGCGACAACATTCTTATAGATTGCTTTAGAATTCATATCTTTAGAGTGTCCGCGCCAATGCATCGCAATATATGGAACCTTTAACTTGGCAGCAGTTGCAAGCATTTTGGCATCTGATTGACCTGCACTGACATCATTTATTATTGATGCACCTGCTTTCATTGCCGCTTCTGCAACGCCAGAACGCATCGTGTCGATACTTATTCTTACGTTGGCATTCCTAGCAAAGGGAGCTAATATTTCAATTACTGGAATTGTTCGTTGCAACTCTTCGTTTTCATCAACTCGTTCTGCTCCTGGCCGAGTTGATTCTCCGCCAATATCAATGATGTCTACGCTTTCTGCAATCATTTCTAATCCCCGTGCTACTGCAGCATCTAATTGATTATGTCTTCCACCGTCTGCGAAGGAATCTGGAGTTACATTGAGAATTCCCATCACTAACATAAAACTAGCCTCTGGTTATTAAGGCGATTGCTTCAGCGCGAGTTGCCGCATTGTTTAGCGCGCCACGCACTGCAGATGTTGTAGTCCGTGCCTGTGATTTCTTCACGCCTCGCATCGACATACAAAGATGTTCGCAGTCAATAATCACAATAACTCCCAATGGATTTAAAATTTCGACCATAGCATCTGCAATTTGAGTTGTTAAACGCTCTTGAACTTGTGGGCGCTTGGCATAAACGTCAACTAATCGCGCTAATTTTGATAGCCCCGTAATTTTGCCTCGTGGAATATAACCAATGTGGGCTACACCATGAAATGGAGTGAGATGGTGTTCACAATGTGAAAAAACTTCAATATCTCTAACAATCACTAACTCTTCATGGCCAATATCAAAAGTTGTCGTTAAGACATCCTCTGGTGATTGCCATAGGCCTTCGAAGTTTTCTGACATTGCTCGAGCCACACGCGCAGGAGTTTCCTTTAGGCCTTCGCGATCTGGATCTTCTCCGAGTGCAAGTAAAAGTTCTCGAACAGCTTTTTCCGCACGTTCTTGATCATATGGCGCTTTTGCTCGACCATCAGTTACGGTCAACTTATTTATCGTCACTTACAGCCTTTTTACGTCGTGTTGGTTTTTTCGATTCTGTTGTCGTTTCAATCACAATGCGTTCTGGAACATCAACGGGAGGTTGAGAAGATGGAACGCGTGTTGCAGAACCAGTCCATGCAACTCTTGCTGTGACTTTTTTTACCTTCTTAAAGATTGTCGCGATCTCATCCTTATTGAGAGTTTCTTTCTCCAAAAGCTCAATAACCATTTCATCAAGAATTTTACGATTGGCAACCAAAATATCAAACGCTTCCTGGTGAGCATTTTCGATTAAGGTTCGAATTTCACGGTCAACAATTCCAGCAATGTTTTCACTGTAATCACGCTGGTGGCCATAATCGCGCCCCATGAATGGTTCAGTACTTCCGCCGCCTAATTTAATAGCGCCAATTGCTGATGTCATTCCATATTGGGTAACCATTGCTCGAGCAAGAGCAGTTGCTTTTTCAATGTCATTTGCTGCACCCGTTGATGGATCATGGAAAATCAACTCTTCTGCTGCACGTCCACCAAGAGAGTATGCCAATTGATCTAATAACTGATTTCTAGTTGTTGAGTATTTATCTTCATCTGGTAAAACCATTGTGTAGCCCAATGCACGGCCACGAGGCATGATTGTTACTTTGTGAACTGGATCGGTGTGTGGCAATGCGTGCGCAACAAGTGCGTGACCTGCCTCGTGATAAGCAGTGACTCTACGTTCTTCATCACTCATCAAGCGAGATTTTCTCTGCGGTCCAGCCATCACACGATCAATAGCTTCATCAAGTTCTAAATTACCAATATCAGCTTTATTCTCACGGGCAGATAAGAGCGCTGCTTCATTGATAACACTTGCAAGATCGGCACCGGTGAAGCCAGGTGTGCGTCTTGCATAGTCAACTAATTTCACTGATGAATTAATTGGCTTACCTTTTGAATGAATCTCTAAAATTGCTTCGCGACCCTTTAGATCAGGGCGATCTACTGCAATTTGGCGATCAAAGCGACCTGGTCGAAGCAACGCTGGATCCAAAACATCTGGACGATTAGTAGCAGCGATCAAAATAACTTTTGAGTTCTCTTCAAAACCATCCATCTCAACAAGGAGTTGATTAAGGGTTTGTTCGCGCTCATCATGCCCCCCACCCATACCTGCGCCACGCTGACGTCCGACAGCGTCGATTTCATCGATAAAAACAATTGCAGGCGCATTCTCTTTTGCTTGAGTAAACAGATCACGAACTCTTGCAGCTCCAACACCTACAAACATTTCAACGAAATCTGAACCTGATATGGAATAAAAAGGCACACCAGCTTCACCTGCGACTGCACGAGCCAATAACGTTTTACCGGTTCCTGGCGGACCGAAGAGCAAAACACCCTTTGGAATCTTTGCCCCTAATGGTGCGTATTTTTCTGGCTTCGCAAGAAAATCTTTAATCTCATCTAACTCTGCAAGTGCTTCATCGGCACCTGCCACATCTTTGAATTTCGTTTTTGGGACATCGTTGTTTTGTAGTTTTGCTCTTGATTTACCAAATTGGAAAACTTTATTTCCACCTTGTGCCTGGCTCATCATCCAGAAGAATAAGAATCCAATCAGTAAAAACGGCAGGATTGAAAACAAGAATGATACAAACATGGATTGTGATGGGACTTTAACGTTCCAACCTTTGGGTGGTGGATTGCCTGTTAAAGCATCAATAATCGTTGGTTCTTGGCGAGCAACATAAAATGCTTCAACTTTTTCAGAACCATTAATTCGATTTCCTGGTGTCAAAATCAAACGAATTTTTTGTTGTCTATCAACTATTTCTGCCGAGAGAACTTGAGTTTTTGAGATCGCATCAATTGCTTGTGATGTTTCAATCTGAGTGTATTTATTACCGGCCGAAGAGATTTGACCCAAAGCTGTCACAGCAAATATTGCAGCAATGATCCAAAACAAAGGACCACGAAGAATTTTACCAGTGCGCGTCGTAGGCTTCTTGTTTGGCTTTTTTGTAGAAGCTCTTTCCGATTGCTTACTAGAGAAACTTTTCTTAATCTGCTTCTTTGGTTTTTGCACTTGTGACATGGGTTCTTATTCTCGTTTCTACAAATTACTCGTACATGTGCTTAGCAAGCACACCGATAAAGGGAAGGTTGCGATACTTTTCATCAAAATCTAGGCCGTAGCCAATTACGAAGTCCTTTGGAATATCAAAGCCAACATATTTAACGTTCACTTCAATCTTTGCAGCTTCTGGTTTGCGTAATATCGAAAGGATCTCAACAGATCCAACTCCTCGTGATTCTAAGTTTGACTTGAGCCATGAAAGCGTCAACCCTGAATCAACAATGTCTTCGATGATCAAAACATTGCGACCAGTTATATCGCGATCTAAGTCTTTAAGAATTCGAACTACACCACTTGATTTTGTTCCCGATCCGTAAGATGAAACTGCCATCCAATCCATATCAACGTGACGTTGAAGGGCGCGAGAAAAATCTGCAACAGCCATTACTGCACCTTTTAAAACACCGACAAGTAAAAGGTCTTTACCTTCGTAATCTTTTCCAACTTCAATTGCGAGTTCTTTGATTCGAGTTTGCAACTGTTCTTCTGTAACGATTACGCGTTCGATATCGCCTTTGACTGCTTCTAGATCCACGGTTCTCCCTATGGTCGCTGCGGTGAGAGCGAAAGTCTGCCCGAAATTCTCTCAACCTTCACACCGCCTGGAAGATTGGTAGCCCCTTGCCCGCTCCAAGCCGTGATCAACGCCTCAACCACGCTCACATGATCTGCGGTGACTGAACCCGATGGGGCTCCTGCGGCATAGATCGCAATCCGCAACACCCTGGTTCGAATGGCCTTGGGCATTGCCTCTAAGTGGGCACACTCTAAATCTGCCAAATCTAATTTCAACGCCTCACGTTCGGCCCAATGATCTAGTGCATCTGCATCTTCACGAAGCAAGTGTGAACTGCGAGCAAGAGCTTCAGAGATTCCAGGACCGATGGTTTTTTCTAAAATTGGAATAGCTTCTGTGCGAACTCGAACTCGAGCAAACTGTGAATCTTGATTATGTGGATCTTTCCAAAAGATTAAATCTGATTGTTCACAGTAGCTTTCAGTTGTTTCTCGAGTAAGCCCAAGAAGTGGACGAACAAAAATCCCCGTATGTGCTGCCATTCCAGAAAGTGAACGAGTTCCCGATCCTCGAGCAAGTCCTAACAAAACTGTTTCAGCTTGATCATCTTGCGTATGTCCCAGAAAAACCGCCACTGCGTTTTCTGAGTGCGCAACTTCATTGATTGCTTTGTATCGTGCAGAGCGAGCAGAGGCTTCTAAACCATCTTTAATGTTTACTTCAACTTTTTTAACAACACACATTAAATCCATAGCCGATAGTTGCTTAACGACGTTTTCTGCTTGTGCCGTAGAACCTGATTGAAGTTGATGATCAACAGTAATTCCAATAACAGTTAATGCTAACAATTTTGCTTCCACTGAAAGCGCATGTGCAAGAGCTAATGAATCAGCGCCGCCTGAAACTGCAACTAAGACTTTATCGCCAGCTTCAAACTTTTCAAGCCAAGGTCGCACTGCATTTCGAACTGCAGGAACAGCCATTGTCATGGCTTAACAATAGTGGTGCTTTAGACTCGTCCACCAAATGGCATAAGCCCAGGCATCCCATACATATCAGAGAATTTCAAACCACTCTTAGTGGAACGAGCTTCCCAAACCATTTTTCTACCGGCAAAAGTACCCGCATAAATAGCCACATGGTGAATGGTTGAAACCGTACCTTTGTATGAATAAAACAAAAGATCCCCAGGTACTAGTTCATTGAGTGAAACATGCATTGTGTAGGTTGAATACAGCGCTGAGTTTAAACGATCCCAGTTTGGCCAACCTAGACCCGCGGCCCTATATGCAGCATAAACAAGTCCAGAACAATCAAAAGTATTAGGTCCTTCACTTCCCCATACATAAGGTTTTCCTGATTCAACTTGTCTTTGTGCAAATGCAACAGCTTTATCTCGTTGTGCTTGAGTTGTTCTACTTGTTGCGCGCCCCTTAAATCCTAAATCACTCCAAACACTTCTTTGACCCCCAGTTTGGGCGGCAGTATTTGCTTGGCTCTCTTCAAGTAAAGCTAACTGTCTTTGTTGTTCCAGTGTTGTTCTTACCTTACGAGCACTATTTAATTGACGTATCAAGTCATCTTGCACTTTTTGTAGCTTTGCAACTTCTTTAGCTTGTTCTTCCTTTGCATCATCTGCAACTTTTTTTGCAGCTTCAACTTTTTCAGTTGCAACTACCTGTGCAGCTTTTGCTTCATCTGCAACTTTTTTTGCCTTTATCGCTGCAGCTTCGGCTACCTTAAATCTTTCAAGGGCAACTGTGTTTTGCGCCCCTAGCGTTCCAAGTGTTGAAATTTGATCAATCAGATCTTGTGGGCCATTAGAGCTAAGCAGTGGAGCGATATCGCTCATATTGCCACCAAGAATGTATGCATTAGCAGCTAAGCGTCCAATTGTTTTGTGTGCCTCAACAACAGATGCTGCAGTTTCAGCTGCAAGTTTTGCCGCTGCATTTGCCATTTTAGTTGCAACGGCTAATTCTTCTTGGGCCTTGCGATAGAGGGCAGCTGCTGCATTAGCTTTT
>WLED01000041.1 GCA_009704445.1 Actinomycetota bacterium | reverse complement strand
GTGACCTTCCACCCAAAGGTGCATTAGGCGATTTCCAGCCACGTATTTATTTTGGCGAGAACGTTCCTGATTATTCAATCATTGGTGGAGTCAAAACAGATACTCCAGTGGAATTTGATTATCCAGATGATGCTTCACCAAATGGCCAAAGAAACTACACCTACACAGGAAAAGGTGGAGTTCCAGTTGGATCACTTGTGAACAAAGCAGTCTTTGCGCTGAAGTATCAAGAGCAAAGAATTTTGCTATCTAACTTGATCAACAAAGATTCAAAGATTCTTTTCGAAAGAAATCCTCGAGATCGCGTTGCAAAAGTTGCTCCATGGCTAACTCTTGATGGAGATCCATATCCAGCACTTGTTGATGGAAGAGTTCTTTGGATTATTGATGGATACACAACGAGCGCGGGCTATCCATACTCTCGTCGAACAGTACTTTCAGATGCTATTAATGACACTGTAACTACAAACACTGGTGCATCTGCATTGCTTAGAAATCAAAGCATCAACTACATTCGAAACTCTGTAAAAGCAACTGTAGATGCCTACGATGGAACAGTTTCCCTTTACACATGGGATGAACAAGATCCAGTTTTGAAAACATGGGCTAAGGCATTTCCAAATGCACTACTACCAAAGAGTGCGATCTCTAAGCAGTTAATGGAGCATGTGCGCTACCCTGAAGATCTATTTAGAGTTCAACGTGAAATTCTAAGTTCCTACCATGTAAGAAGCGCAGAAGCTTTCTATGGTGGTCAAGACTTCTGGCGTATCCCTCGTGACCCATCAACATTTGGAGCTAATGCTGGTGCACAACCACCGTATTACTTAACGATTCAAATGCCAGGAACCAAGGCACCTGTCTTTTCTTTAACGACTCCATTTGTACCTCGTGGAGGACGAGAGAACCTGTCTGCATTTGCAGTTGTTAACTCTGATGCAGGTCCAGATTACGGAAAGATGTCGGTGTTACAGCTTCCGAGAAATACAAACATTGCTGGACCTTCACAGGTGGCGTCAAACTTTGAAGCAAAACCTGAAGTTGCAAACTCATTGTCACTTCTTCGTAGAGGTGGATCTGATGTTGTGCTTGGTAACTTGTTAACACTGCCTGTTGGTGGCGGTCTACTCTATGTTCAACCAGTTTATGTACAGGCCACAGCTAATACATCTGCATATCCACTTTTGCAGAAGGTACTGGTTTCATTCGGTGATCAAATCGGATTTGATGACACCTTAAAGGGTGCACTAGATCAAGTGTTCTCTGGAAACTCTGGTACTGCCGCAGGAGGTACAACAACTACCGGAAGTTCTGGAACCTCAAACAATTCTTCACTTGCTAACGCATTAGCAAGTGCAAGAGCTGCATACCAAGATGGTTTAGCCGCTCTTGCTAATGGAGACTTTGCAGCTTATGACAGAGCGCAAAAGCGATTGAAGTCTGCAATCGATGCAGCAATCAACGCACAATCCAAATAGGGAACAAATTCAATAATCACAATTTGATTTTGTGCATGGATTTGGTCTTTAACTGAGTGTTCTAATAGGATTGCTCTACCGACGCGGGGTGGAGCAGCTCGGTAGCTCGCTGGGCTCATAACCCAGAGGTCGTAGGTTCAAATCCTGCCCCCGCTACTAGATTAAGTAGTAAATAAAAAAGGATCCTTAGGGGTCCTTTTTTTGTTGGCCAAACTTAGACAGTGTTTACTTGATGCGTAGTGAATTTGTTACAACAAGAACGCTACTTGCAGCCATTGCAGCGGCTGCATATAAAGGTGTCAGTAAGCCAGCAGCTGCTATTGGTAGTCCAATTACGTTATAGATCAAAGCCCAGCCCATATTGAGGCGAATGATCTTTATTGTTTTGGTCGAAAGTTTAAGTGCCTCGACCACGTTTTCTAGTCCAGTTTGCATCAACGTAATGTCGGCACTATTTATTGCTGTATCGGTGCCTGTTCCCATAGCCATTGAAAGATCCGAAGCCGTAAGGGCTGCTGCATCATTGATTCCATCACCAATCATTAAAACTGTGTGTCCTTCAAACTTAAGCCGTTGAACAATCTCTAACTTGGTTTCAGGTGATGCATGTGAAACAACATAAGCAGAATCAATACCCACCGCTGTTGCAACATTTGCAGCAACCTGTGAACTATCTCCAGTTACAAGCCATGGAGTTATGCCACGTGATCGAAGAGATGAAACTGTTTGAGCAGCATTGTTTTTGAGTTGATCTCCCACTGCAAAAACTGCCAAGGCAACTCCATCCCACGCTAAAACGGCAACCGTAAATCCATCTGCCTCTCCTTGTTCAATTGCAGACTTAATGGCTGGATGAAATACGGTAGAGCTGCGGGCCACGGCTATTGGAGAACCAATCAAAACTACTGGGGAGAGTTCTCCGATTCGAACCCGACCAGCAGCACCGACACCTGGTGTTACTGAAAAGTCTTGCACTTCAAATTTATCTGCCCGATTTGATTCGGCATATTTTGCGATTGATAGCGCTACCGGATGAGAATCAAGTGACTCAATTGCCAATGCCGAAGCGAGAATATTCGCTTCGTTAAGAATAGAACCATATGAAGTTCCTAAAGGTTTTCCGGCATCTAGTGTGACTGTTGACTGCTGAACATTCATTACACCCTCAGTCAGGGTTCCAGTTTTGTCGAATAAAACCGTATCTACTTTTCGTGCAACTTCTAATGTTCGAGGTTGGCGAATAACGATTCCGCGCAGTGCGCCACGTCCAGATGCAACAAGAAGTGCAACAGGAGTGGCTAAACCAAGTGCACAAGGGCATGCAATTACTAACACGGTAATTGCAATCGAAATCGATTTTGTTAGTGATGAACCAGTGAAATACCAACCTGAAAATGTTCCGATTGCTAAAACTGTAACAATGGGTACAAAAACTGCACTGATGCGATCTGCAAGTCTCTGAATAGGCGCCTTAGTTCCCTGGGCAGTAATAACCATCGATGTAATGCGGGCTAATTCCGTATCACTACCAATTCTTGTAGCACGAACAATAAGCCGACCGTTGTGATTAAGAGATGCTCCAATAACGTGTGAGCCTGGACCAACTTCAACTGGTCTTGATTCCCCAGTTAACATCGAATTATCAATAGAGCTTTCTCCGCTAACGACAATGCCGTCAGTTGCAATTCGATCGCCTGGGCGGACTTCAAACTCATCACCAATTTGTAATTGATCGATGGAGACAATGAGTGGAAAACTACCTCGGATTGTTGTTACTTCTTTACTGCCAAGTGCCAATAGTGATGAAAGTGCATTGCTGGCTTTAGCTTTTGCTCGAGTTTCTAGATAACGACCAAGAATTACAAAGAAAATTACACCGGCGGCAACTTCTGTGTAAACATCCCCAACGCCTGTTGAATTGGCATAGATGGACCAGCCGAATGCGGCAAGTGAACCCATTGAAATTAAATTGTCCATCGTTGGATGAAAAAGATTTCGTAGGGCAGCTTTGTGAATTGGATATGCAACAAAGATCACTACTGGTGCACTGAGGGCGATGACCGCCCATGCAGTTGGAGAATAAAGAGGATGTGCAAGACCAAAATAATCAAGTCCTTCATGAATCCACATATCAACTTGATGATGCCAACTCATGATCATCGAGAGTAGAACTGCAGGAATAGCAAAAATAGAGGCAAAAAATAGCGCTCGTGCTGATTTCTTACTATGTAGCGTTATAGATTGAACATCTGTTACTAGGGTTGCAGAGTATCCGGCTTTTTCTACTATCTTTATAAAGTCTTTAGCATTCATCTCTGCCGGAGCCAAAATGTGCGCAGTCTCTGTTGCAAAATTCACCGTTGCGCGAACGCCATTGACTGAATTAAGAGCTTTTTCAACCGTGTTTACACAAGATGAACATGTCATTCCTTCAATTGAAAGAGTTGTAGGTTCAAGAGGCGCGCTCATGGATTAATTCCATTGATTACTTCGTTGTGTAGCAATCCATTTGATGTGACTGCGCTACTTCCAAAGGGGCCATTGTGACCAGAAAGATCAGTAAAGACCCCACCGGCTTCCCGCACAATTATTTCTAAAGCAGCCATATCCCAAAGCGCCAAAGATGGCTCTAAGGCAACATCTATTGATCCTTCTGCAACCAACATATGTGACCAAAAATCACCGATCGCACGTGTTCGCCAGGCAGAGTTCAGCATTTTTTGGAATGGCTCAAGACGGCTTCCCCACCCGACAAAATCGGAGTATGAAATAGATGCATCTGAGAGAGATGAAACTTTTGAAACCTTTATTCTTTTTTCATTTACTTCGTTCGATTCCAAATCATCACTAAGCACATCTTGTGAGTTGAATCGGACATACGCACCAAGTCCGCGTGCCGCTGACCATCTACGAGATAGCGCTGGAGCGCTTACAACTCCAACAATTACTTCTTCATTACCTGATGAATCAATTTGAACGAGTGCAATTAATGTTGCCCAGATCGGAACTCCCCGTATAAAGTTTTTGGTTCCATCAATCGGATCAATTACCCAATAACGAGTGCTTGCACCTTTATCACTTCCAAACTCTTCTCCCACTAAGCCATCGTCGCTTCGGTGAGTTGAAATCGCTTCACGGATAGCCGTTTCTACTGCGTGATCTGCATCAGTGACTGGAGTTGAATCTGGCTTAGTTGTAACAACTAAATCCTGTGCCTGATAACGATCAAGTGAAATCGCATCGGCTAAATCGGCAAGTGCATGTGCAAATGCAAGATCATCTTCTAAGTCGGTGGGCACGTGCGAGTTGCTCATAATGATTAAAGTCTATTCCTCAATAGAAGCAGGGGCGGCATCTTTAACGGCCAATAACGAGCGAAGACTTGCCAACCGCGCGGTCCTGTGTGGATTTGGAATACCTTCTGGGCTAGCCCATGCATCAAGTTTGCATGTTTCTTCTGCATGCGAGCAATTAGAAAGACAGTTAGCGGCCACTTCTGATAAATCACTAAATGCATCAATAATCTTTTGATTATCTATATGTGATAGACCAAATGCGCGGATACCCGGAGTGTCAATAATCCAACCGTGATTATCTGAAGGTGTGGCACCGATTAGCGGAAGTGCGATTGCACTCGATGACGTATGGCGGCCTCGGCCAGTTGCCTCATTAACATCTCCTGTTAATCGATCAGCCTCTGGAACAAGAGCGTTTATCAAGGTCGATTTTCCTACTCCTGAATGCCCAACAAGCACTGAGATTTTGCCATCTAAAATCTTATGTAACCGCGCTAGATCTTTCTCTCGCGAACCTGACTTGATTGCAGTTGGAATTATCTCGACATCAAGTTCTGAGTATTCGGCTAAAAAATCTGGGACCTTGTTTAAATCTGTCTTTGTTACTACAACCTTTGGAGCAATTCCTTCAGTAAATGCTGAAACAAGAAAGCGATCAATTAATCCACGACGAGGTTCTGGATTGGCTGCAGCAACAACAATTATCAATTGATCTATGTTTGAAACAATGGTTCGCTCCACTTGAGCTGAGTCGTCAACTGTTCGACTAAGGGAATTTCGCCTGTCTTTTACACTCACGATTCGAGCTAATGAACCTTCATTGCCGGAGACATCGCCAACTAACGAAACTTGATCACCGACTACGACAGATTTTGGTCCTAACTCTCGAGCACGCATGGCAGTAACAATTACGCCCTCGTCTGTAATACAAGTTTGACGACCCCGGTCAACCGTTGTTACTAAGGCAAAAATTGCATCTGAATGTGATGGCCTATCTTTACTTCGTGGGCGAGTGCTTCTAGATGGACGCACACGGGCATCAGATTCATCGTATTCGCGTGGCGTCATAATAAAAGTGATCTCCAAAGTCCCGGAAAATCAGGCAAGGTTTTACGTGTTGTCTCAATGTTTTCAACCTCAACATCTTTAACAACTAATCCAAGTACTGCGCCAGCAGTAGCTAACCGATGATCATCATATGTGTGAAAAATTCCGCCATGCAATGGAGCAGGATTAATACGTAAAGCAGTTTCTTCTTCTACTACGTCTCCCCCGAGTGCATTAATCTCTTCTGTTAATGCAGCTAAACGATCAGTTTCATGTAAACGAAGATGACCAATGCCTCGCAAGTAAGAAGGTGAGTCGGCTAGGGCTGCAAGTGCTGCAATTGATGGTGTTAACTCTCCAACATCATGAAGATCAATATCAATTCCATGTATCTGACCATTTCCAGTAACTGTTAATCCTTTTTCATTTATGCCAACAGATGCCCCCATTGAAGTGAGAATAGTTCGAAGCTGATCACCGGGTTGCGTTGTAGCTGTGGGCCAATCAGCAATCGTGACGCTTCCTCCACACACCATAGCAATTGAAAGAAATGGCGCTGCATTTGAAAGATCCGGTTCGATTACTACATCGCACCCATGTAACTGACTTGGTTTCACGCTCCACGTTTGTTGTTTTGAATCAACATCAACTGTGCCACCAAACTGGCGCACCATCTCAACTGTCATCTCTATGTGAGGCATGGACGGCAACTTTGAACCTTGATGTTGAACAACTATTCCTTCAGTAAATGATGGAGCAACCAACAAAAGCGCAGATAAGAACTGACTGGACGCACTTGCATCAATGGTTAGCTTTCCACCTTTGATCTGCCCATTTCCTCGCAAAACCAGTGGAAGGCTGTATCTGTTTTCGTGATCGATGGAAACGCCAAGTTCTTCTAATGCTTTAATTACTGGCCCTAATGGACGTTCATAAGATCTTGGGTCACCATCAAAAGCAACTTCACCGTTAGCAAGTGCAGCAAGTGGAGGTAGGAATCTCATAACAGTTCCTGCATTCCCAACATCAATTCTAGAACCCCCAATAAGTGGTCCAGGTGTAACTTTCCATGCAAGTTCTTGATGCCCATTTGCCTCAATAAAAGATTCCTCAATACCAATTCCAAGTGACTTTATTCCTGCAACCATTAATTGGCTATCTCGAGAAACAAGAGGACGGCGCAAAATAGAAGGCGAGTTCGCTTGTGCGGCCAAAATGAGAGCACGATTGGTAACGGATTTAGAACCAGGAATCACAACGCTTAACTGCACTGGTGAAGCCCCACGATAAATGGAAGGCCAGTTAATGTTGTTTGTCATCGGTACATTCTAACCCCTGTCGAAGATGCCAAGGATTGAATAATGAAAACGCCTCGTGCCTGCGCTACCCTTGAATTATGTGTGGCAGATACGCGCAAACGGCTGATATGCGCGAACTTATAGAGCAGTTTGATGTTTCAGGAACTGCTCCGGAGAAAAGCTTGCCGTTAAATTGGAATATTGCACCTACAAATCCAATTTACATAATTAGAGGAACTTCCCCCGATCTTGCAACTGTTTCCTGGGGTTTAATTGCCCCTTGGTTAAAAACTTTGAATGATGCAAAAAATTCACAATCACGCGCAATCAATGCACGCAGTGAATCTATTTTTGAAAAACCAACATTTAAAGATGCGTTTCGAATGACTCGCTGCCTGATACCAGCATCTGGCTACTATGAATGGGCAACAGCGTTGGGTAAGTACCCACCGAAACAACCTTTTTACATATGTTCTAAGGATGACAAGCAACTTCCAATTGCAGGGATTTGGAGCAGTTGGGTTGGGCCCACAGGAGAAATAATTGAAACAGCTTCCATTATTACTCAGGAAGCTCAGGGTGAACTCGAAGCAATTCATAGTCGAATGCCAGTATTTATGCCCAAAGATCGTTGGGAGCATTGGTTAGATCCAAAAGAAAACAATGTGGATCGTCTGAGATCAATGATGGTTGTTGAGCGCCCTGATTTTCTTGTGCAAGCCCGCCCGGTTTCACATGCTGTTAACTCAGTTGCTCATAATGGAAAAGAGTTAACGGTAGAAACACCTCTTGGAGAGCCAGAAACTCTCTTTTAGCGATAGTGTTTTACGTGATGTCAATGGACTTAGTTAAAGAAAGCTCGGCGGACCGCGCTGTCCGCTTTGAGCGTGATGCCCTAGTTTTTACTAACCAGTTATATGCAGCCGCATTGCGATATACAAAAAATCCAGACGATGCAAAGGATTTAGTTCAAGATACTTATTTAAAGGCCTTTGCCTCTTTCCATCAATTTGAAGAAGGTACCAACTTAAAGGCATGGCTATATCGAGTTTTAACTACGACATTCATCAATACATATAGAAAAGATCAGCGACGCCCACAACTTTCTTCCGGTGAAATAGAAGATTGGCAGTTGGCCGATGCGGCATCCCACACTAGTGATCTCGGAAAATCAGCTGAAGTAGAAGCTCTAGAGAATTTGCCAGATAGTGATATCAAACGTGCATTGCAAGATATTCCTGAAGAGTTTCGAATTGCTGTCTATTTGGCCGATGTTGAGGGTTTCTCCTATAAGGAAGTTGCCGAAATCGTTGGTGTTCCAACGGGCACGGTCATGTCTCGCCTTCATCGGGGAAGAAAACAGCTGCGAGAACGGTTAACAGAGTATGCAAAGGATCTTGGATACACCACTGACAAGAAGTCGGGGGCTAAGCCATGAGCGCACACTATGAGATCGCATGCAATGAAGTCTTAAACTCATTTGTATTGATAATTGAGGGATACATCGAAGTTCCACAGTTAAACGAAATTGAAATTCACTTATCGCAGTGTCCATCTTGTGAATCTGAACTAAATCATGAGCAAGCTATGCGCACATTGATGCAAGAAACGCTGCGCCGAACCTGTAATGAGCAAGCACCCGAAGAGCTACATGATGCTATTTTCCGCCAAATTCACGGGAAAACAGCGGGTGCTTTCACTGAAGTTGTAACTCAATACAGCATGACCGAGATATCGATTGAGATAGATGAATTCGGCCAAATAGAACATCGCGAGATTCGAATAGAACATAGTGAAGAAATTGTGGTTGTAAATAATCCTCTGGATCCAGATTCACAAGACGGACAGGGTAAATAGCAATGCAGTTTTCAGATGAGGTATTGGGAGCTGTTGGGCTAACAGAGATGATTGTTCGGCCAGGAGATACATCTTTAGCAATTGGAATTGGTGACTTACCTATTGCTTCTCCCTCTCAACTGATCAACTTAATGGAGCATGCTGCGATACTTTCTTTGGATTTATACCTTCAACCAGGGCAGACGACAATTCCGGTAAGCACCGAGTTTATATCTCTATCGCCAGCAAGCATTGGCGCAGAGTTGCGAGCAACTTCACGCGTTATAAATGTTGAAGGCAAAGAGTTAACTTTTGAATGTGAAGTCTATGAACACGATCGTCAAATAGCAGCTGGCTTACTAAAAAGATCAGCGGTGGAGCGAGTATCTTTCCTCGCCCGCACCGCTGCGCTTAATTTGATGAGTGAATCACC
>WLED01000040.1 GCA_009704445.1 Actinomycetota bacterium | reverse complement strand
AGTACTTGAAGATGGAACAACTGGTTCAGCTGAATAAATGAGCGTTCGTCGTTCTGTTTTACCTAGCGGTCTGCGTATCGTTACTGAAGAAGTTCCTTCGGTACGCAGCGCCGCAATTGGTATTTGGGTAAATGTTGGATCACGTGATGAAACCCCGGCTGTTGCTGGGGCTTCTCACTTTCTAGAGCATTTACTTTTTAAAGGTACTAACCGCCGTAATGCACTTGAAATCTCTTCAGCCATCGAATCTGTCGGTGGAGAGATGAATGCATTTACCAGCAAGGAGTACACCTGTTATTACGCACGTGTTATTGACACTGATTTACCTATGGCAATTGATGTCATCTCTGATCTGATTACCTCTTCGATTGTCACAGCCCTTGATGTTGATGCTGAGCGCAAGGTAGTTTTAGAAGAGATTGCAATGCGCGATGACGATCCAAGTGATCTAGTCCATGATCTCTATGCCGAAACATATTATGGTGACACCCCACTTGGGCGGCCAATACTTGGTACAAATGAATCAATAAAAGCTATGACTCGAAATTCAGTTTTTAACTACTATAAAAAGCGCTATTCGCCGCAGGATTTAGTCGTCGCCGTAGCTGGAAACATCAAGCATAAAAAAGTAGTCGCTATGGTTGAGCAAGCGTTGTCTCAGGATGGATTTTTGGATTGCGAGGGCGCACCTGTAATTCGTCCAAATACCCCAGTGCGAAAGAGCGTTCAAAAATCTGTTGGAATAATTACAAGGCCAACAGAGCAGGCACACATGTTCTATGGCATGGAAGGCGTTGCGCGCCATGATGATCGTCGATTTGCTATGGGAGTTCTAGCATCGGCGCTAGGTGGCGGAATGTCATCTCGATTGTTTCAAGAGATTCGCGAAAAGCGTGGCTTGGCATATTCGGTCTATGCATATGCTCAACAGTTTGCTGGAAGCGGGCAAATTGGATTTTATGCTGGTTGTAATCCAAGCAAGGCGATTGAAGTAGTTGAGATTATCCGTGAAGTCCTCACTGATGTTGCAGACAATGGAATGTCACATGAAGAAATCGAACGCGCCAAGGGCGCCGTACGAGGCTCGCTTGTATTAAGTCAGGAAGATTCTGGTTCTCGCATGAGCAGAATCGGCAAGAACGAAATTGTTTATGGCCATGTCATGGGATTTGATGAGATTTTAAAGGCGGTTTCAGCCGTTAACACCCACGAAATCAAGCAAATTGCTAGCGAGTTTCTAACAAAAACGCCTACCCTTGCACTCGTGGGTCCATTTAAAAGCGAATCGAAATTTGAGAAGGTGCTTGCGCGATGATTAAAGTCGGAGTTCTTGGGGCTAATGGCCGCATGGGGAGCGAAGTAGTTAAGGCTGTTTCATCTGCACAAGGTTTGGATTTAGTTGCAACTTTAGATGTTGGTGACTCACTCGAAAAATTTGTCACATCTGGAGCGGAAGTGGTCGTTGATTTCACTACCCCAGATGCGGTTATGGGTAATCTTGAATTTCTTGTAAAAGCTGGCATCAATGCTGTTGTTGGAACAACAGGATTTGATGAAAAAAGAATAGAAAAAATTCAATCACTATTAAAGCATCATCCAACCGTTGGAGTTTTGATTGCACCGAACTTTGCAATTGGCGCAGTACTCATGATGGAGTTTGCAGAAAAAGCTGCACGCTACTTTGAGTCAGCTGAAATCATTGAACTACATCATCCCGATAAAGTTGATGCACCATCTGGAACAGCTGCGCGAACTGCCCAGTTAATGAGCCAAGCTCGAAAAAACGCAGGCCTTTCAAAGATGCCCGATGCAACCACTACTTCAATTGATGGAGCACGTGGCGCAATCGTTGGAGATATTCCGGTTCACTCAGTGCGAGCACGTGGCTTAGTTGCGCATCAAGAAGTTATCTTTGGCGGCCTTGGGGAAACATTAACGATTAGACATGATTCACTTGATCGTGCCGGCTTTATGCCAGGAGTAATTCTTGGAGTTCGAAAGATTGTTGAAAATCCTGGTCTGATTCATGGCCTTGAAAAATTCATGTAACTAAGGGGCACAGAAAATGTCAAAGGATCAAATAGTTTTTTATGGAGCTGATTGGTGCGGAGACTGTCGTCGGTCTAAAAGGCTTCTTGAAGAGTTAAATATTGAATACACACTCATTGATACTGAAAAGACTGAGGGTGCAGCCCAGAAAGTCATGGAGATAAATGGGGGAGCTCAATCTATTCCTGTAATTGTCTTTTCTGATTCAACTCATCTAACAGAGCCATCAGATAACGAGCTTAAGGCAAAACTGGCAGCACTTAAACTGATTTAGTTTTCACGGTTTAATTGGATAGAAAAACTCAGCGCTAGAAGATATTGTAAACAATGGCCGATGAGACTGCCGCAGAGACTACAACGACAGGAAAAGGTGCTTTTAGCAGCAGCGCTGTTATAGCAACAGCCAAGCCAACAATGCGCTGATCAACAACAAGAGTTGTTTTATCCGTAAAGCTTTGAACGGAAACTAGGGCACTAAGAAGTGCAATTGGAATCAGAGCGTTAACTCTTTGTATCTTTGGATGAGATAACCAACGCTCAGGCACTGAGTGCCCCGAGTACTTAAGTGCAAAGGCCACCACGCTTGTTCCTAGCGTTGCTATCCAAAAAGCGTTCATCGACGAAGGCCAATCGCAATAGCGATGAAAGCTGTGGCAATGATTGGCAGTCCTGCTGGAAGTATTGGTGTCATAACCACTGCAAATACTGCGCAGATAATTGCTAGAAATTTTTCACTTCTCGAAGTGAGCCGAGGCCAGAGTAAACCCAAAAAGGCTGCTGGAACTGCAGAATCTAAACCGAAGCTTCGAACATCTCCCATAGCTTGTGCGCCCAATGCTCCGGCTAGAGTAAACAAGTTCCAAAATACAAAAACACCAATGCCGGTATACCAGAAACCTTTTTGAACAGCCTCATCTCCTCGTTGCTCTTGACCGAGTGCAACACCAGTAGATTCATCAATTGTTATTTGTGCTGCCAAGACTCGCTTCAATCCTTTAACGCGCAGTCGCGGCGCCATAATTACCCCATAGAGAGCATTACGTGTGCCAAGCAATGACGCGGTTGCAATTGCACTTATTGAACTTCCGCCAGCTCCAATAACTCCGACCACAGCAAACTGCGAAGCGCCAGAAAATGTGAGCAAGGACAAAAGGCAGGCTTGCAGTACTGAAAAACCATTTGCAACGGCAGCTGCACCAAATGCCACTCCGTAAGCCCCAACGGTGATGGAAACACTCATCGAATCGCGCAAAGTGGGGGAGAAGCGTGTGGACACGCGGACATTCTGCCGTATAAATGCAGGGGCCGATAGGGGCAAATAGATAGGGTTAAATAATGAGTGAAAACAATACAAACCACGAGATTATTTACCGCGACGATGTAACGGTTGAACTAGTAAAGGCTAGCGCCAGTGATGCAGATGTCATTTGGGCAGCAAGAGTTTCAACAGCAGGTGAGCAGTCCCTCGATGAAATTGGAGAAGATCCTGCCCGCTCTGCTGGTTTAATCAATTATCTGGCACGCGAGCGTCACGGTTCACCTTTCGAACATACGTCTATGACTTTTTTTGTGTCAGCACCCATTTTTGTTTTTCGTGAATTTATGCGTCACCGTATTGCTTCTTATAATGAAGAAAGTGGCCGCTACCGTGAATTAAATCCAGTCTTTTACATTCCATCTAAAGAGCGAAAACTCGTTCAAGTTGGAAAAACTGGCTCCTATACTTTTGAAGATGGAACAAAGGAACAGTATGAGGCTTCAGTTAAAGCAATGAAAGAGGCCTATGTCATTGCTTATGAAAGTTACAAAAAAATGCTTGATGCAGGAGTAGCACGTGAAGTTGCTCGTGTTGTTCTGCCTGTTTCAACATATTCCTCCATGTATGTTTCGATGAATGCACGTGCACTAATGAACTTTTTGTCTCTTCGTACTGCGCGAGAAGGATCGCATTTTCCTAGCTATCCGCAACGCGAAATCGAGATGGTGGCCGAGTTAATGGAAGCCGAATTTGCGAAATTGATGCCACTTACATACGCAGCCTTTGAAAAGTCTGGACGAATCGCCCCATAGAACGGGTAGAGTTCGCCCTATGACAACGAACGCTCCATTTGGTCGACTTTTGACCGCAATGGTTACCCCATTTAAAAAAGATGGAGCAATCGATTGGGCTGGGATTGAAAAACTTGCCGACCATCTTGTGCAAAGCGGTCATGATGGAATTGTTGTCAACGGTACAACTGGAGAAGCACCAACAACAAAGTCTTCAGAAAAAGAAGAGATTATTAAAGTTGTTCGAAAGACTGTAGGCGCGAAAGTCAAGGTTCTATCTGGTGCTGGAGATAATGAGACAGAGTATTCAATCAATCAAGCCAAACGTACTGAACAAGCCGGCGCCGATGGACTACTTGTTGTAACTCCTTACTACAACAAACCACCTCAGGCCGGAATCGAGGCGCACTTTCGGGCAGTTGCTGATGCAACCGATCTTCCAATGATGATGTATGACATTCCCGGAAGAACTGGAGTTCCGATTGAACCGGACACTATTGTTCGTTTGTCAGAGCATCCTCGAATCGTTGCACTCAAAGATGCCAAAGGAGATGTTGCTTCAACTTCTTGGGTAGTTAAGCGTTGTGGAATTCCCGTTTATTCAGGAGATGACATTCTCAATCTCCCCTTACTTTCAGTTGGCGCAGTTGGTTTTGTTTCCGTCTGCGGCCACACAGTAGGTAAGGATTTGCGCGAGTTGCTCGATTCTTGGTTCGCCGGCAATTCGAGTAGAGCTTTGGAGATTCATCAAAAACTTCTGCCTGTATACACAGGAACGTTCCGCACACAAGGTGCAATCCTTACTAAAGCTGCGCTTAACTTGATGGGCTTACCTGGTGGCCATACGCGTCTTCCACTCGTCGATGCAACAGATGCGCAGATTGCGCAGTTGCGTGATGATCTTCGCGCTGGTGGCGTTGTCTTGAAATAATGAATCATCCTCATCCGCACTTAACTACTCCACCAAAATTAGTTGATGGAGGATTGCGCATCGTCGCATTAGGTGGACTCACTGAAATCGGTCGAAACATGACCGTTTTTGAGTACAAATCCAAACTTCTCATTGTTGACTGCGGTGTTTTATTTCCAGAAGATAATCAACCGGGAATCGATTTAATTTTGCCAGATTTTTCATATATTAGAGATCGTTTAAATGATGTTGTTGGCATATTTCTAACTCATGGCCATGAAGATCATATTGGGGCAGTTCCCTACTTGCTTCGAGAGCGTGGGGATATTGCGATTTATGGATCGGCCTTAACTCTTGCTTTGATATCAGCTAAGTTAAAAGAACATCGTATTTCGCCATTAACGCGCGTGGTTAAAGAAGGTGGGACAGAAGACATTGGTCCATTTACTTTAGAGTTTGTTGCAGTCAATCACTCCATTCCAGATGCTTTGGCAGTTGTCATTAATACAAGCGCAGGACGTGTTTTAGCAACTGGTGATTTTAAAATGGACCAACTTCCACTTGATGGTCGGATCACGGATTTGCGAACTTTTGCCCGACTTGGTGACGAAGGCGTTGATTTGTTTATGGTCGATTCAACCAATGCCGACATTCCAGGATTTACGCCATCAGAACGCGAAATTATGCCGGCGCTTAATCGAGTTATTTCGTCAACGAAACGTCGAGTCATTGTTGCATCGTTTTCATCACATATTCACAGAGTTCAGCAGGTAATTGATATTGCAACATTGCATGGACGTAAGGTTGTCTTTATTGGACGCTCCATGGTTCGTAACATGAAAATTGCAGAAGAGATGGGTTACTTAAAAGTACCATCGGATCTAGTTATTGATGCCAAGGAGCTTGACCAATTCGATGACAATGTAGTTTTAATCTGCACGGGTTCACAAGGTGAACCAATGGCAGCATTATCCAGAATGGCTAATGGGGATCATCAGATTCGAGTCGGCGAGGGCGACACAGTTATTTTGGCATCATCCTTAATTCCTGGAAATGAAAATTCGGTGTTTCGTGTGATTAACGAACTCACTAGATTTGGAGCAAAGGTCGTCCATAAAGCGAATGCGATGGTTCATGTTTCAGGTCATGCTGCAGCGGGAGAACTTCTTTATTGCTACAACATTGTTAAGCCAAAATATGTCATGCCAATACATGGAGAGTGGCGCCATTTGAAAGCAAACGCTGAGCTGGCCATCGAATCAGGTGTTGCAAGAAGTAACACATTTATTATCGACAACGGTGTCGTGCTAGACATGATTAATCATGAAATAGAAGTTGTGGGAGCTGTGCCTTGCGGCTTTGTCTTTGTTGATGGTCAAAGCATTGGCGACATAACTGAGAGCTCATTAAAGGATCGTCGAATTCTTGGTGAAGAAGGATTTATATCCTGTGTAGTTGTAGTTGATTCACAGAGTGGAAAAATTGTTGCAGGGCCAGATATTCATGCACGCGGATTCAATGAAGATGAAGCAATGTTTGATGAAGTAAAACTTAGAATTGAAAAAGCACTTGAACGGGCTGTAGCCGATGGAATAAATGGAACTCATCAACTTTCACAAATAGTAAGAAAAACCATCGGGGGATGGGTTGGGGGCGAACATCGGCGTAAGCCAATGATCGTTCCATTAGTGATCGAAGTTTAAGCTAGCCTTGAAAGCGCGGCGAGCCTAGTAGGTTTGATTTTATTCAACCTTTAAGATCACTCGTGTGGCAAAAAGAAAAAAATCTAAAAGCACATCTAAGTCGGTGGGAAATAGCTTCGTCCGATTAATCGCCTCGATGTGGCGTTTGGTTGCAAAAGGCTTAGGAAACGGTGTTCGATTTTTGGCGCGTGGAGCTCGAGATCTAGATCCGGTGCATCAACGTGATGGAGTAGCCTTTTTAATTTTAATTCTTGCCTTAATTGCTACGGCAGGTACTTGGTTTAATGCCGACAACATTGTTGGGCGAAATGTTTACTCAGTTGTATATGGCGGATTTGGTCGATTAGGCGTTTTAACCCCGCTCCTTCTCATTTATTTTGCGATACGACTTTTTCGTGTCCCTGATGACTCACAAGCAACCGGTCGCATAATTGTTGGAACATTCGCTCTTTTACTTTCAACCACAGGCTTGGCTCATCTCATTAATGGTTCCGTTGGAACTGGTGCCACTGCCATGCGCGAAGGTGGAGGCTGGTTTGGATATGCAGTTTCAACACCACTTGTTTCATTGATGACTTCGGTGTTGGTCTATCCAATTTTGATAATTATTCTTGTCTTTGCACTATTGGTTATAACTGCAACTCCTGTGTCTCAACTCTTGTCGCGCTTTACTGGAACAAGTAAGTGGTTATGGAGCAAAAGACCAGAGCGCAAAGAGCGCGTTGAAACTGATTTTGAAATAACCGATACGCCGCCTTTTGAATCTCCAATTGTTGCAGCTTGGAATGATCCAAATCTTGATGACGATGAAGATCTAGTCGATGACCTTGATGAAGAGAGCTTTGATGAAGAGTTCACAGTCGAAGTGCCGGTCAGTTCGGTTCCGATAAAATCAGAAAGTACGACAAGCAATAGAAGGCCTGAACAGTTGCTTTTAACAGCTGATAGTAATTATGAATTACCAGGACCAGACATTTTGCGCTCAGGCCCAGCATCAAAGGCAAAAAGTAAAGCAAATGATGCAGTGGTTGCCGCACTTACTGAAGTTTTCTTACAGTTCGATATAGATGCACAAGTCACAGGGTTTATGCGTGGGCCAACCGTAACGCGCTATGAAGTAGAACTTGGAAATGCAGTAAAAGTTGAGCGTATAACAGCCCTTGCTAAGAATATTTCTTATGCTGTTGCAAGTAGTGATGTTCGCATCCTCTCACCTATTCCTGGTAAGTCGGCCGTCGGAATTGAGATTCCAAATGCGGACCGAGAAATTGTTGCATTAGGTGATGTGCTGCGTTCTACGGTTGCAGGTCAAGATCTACATCCGATGCTGGTAGCTCTAGGTAAAGATGTTGAGGGTAATTTTATCTGTGCAAACCTTGCAAAGATGCCTCATTTACTTGTAGCAGGTGCAACGGGCGCCGGAAAATCCTCAATGATAAATGCAATGATCACGTCAATTCTGATGCGCTCTACTCCCGATGATGTTCGTTTAGTTCTCATCGATCCAAAACGTGTAGAGCTGACTGCATATGAAGGAATTCCACATTTAATTACGCCGATTATTACCAATCCAAAGAAAGCAGCAGATGCTCTCACATGGGTGGTGCGTGAGATGGATCTTCGCTATGAAGACCTCTCCACCTTTGGATTTAGGCACATAGATGACTTCAATAAAGCGGTACGGGCGGGCAAAGTTGTAGTTCCAGAAGGTAGCGATCGAACAGTTGAGCCTTATCCATATTTACTTGTGATAATTGATGAGCTTGCT
This sequence comes from Actinomycetota bacterium, assembly GCA_009704445.1. Lineage (GTDB taxonomy): Bacteria > Actinomycetota > Actinomycetes > Nanopelagicales > Nanopelagicaceae > Planktophila. Next base: position 1,261 of record WLED01000040.1, on the reverse strand, counting down.
GATTTAATGATGGTTGCAGCGAAAGAAGTTGAAGAATCTGTTGTACGTATAACTCAACTTGCGCGTTCTGCTGGTATCCATCTAGTTCTTGCAACTCAACGTCCATCCGTAGATGTTGTGACTGGATTAATTAAAGCTAATGTTCCTTCTCGACTATCTTTTGCAACCAGCTCATTAGCAGATAGCCGAGTTATTTTAGATACACCGGGTGCAGAGAAACTTGTTGGCCAAGGTGATGGTCTGTTTATTCCCATGGGGGCAAGCCGTGCGATTCGAATTCAAGGCGCATACGTCTCTGAACGTGAAATCGAAGCAGTTACAACTCACGTTAAGAAACAATTAAAGCCTCGATATAGAGACGATGTCACTGCGCCACAAAATCATCCCAAGTTAGTTGATAAAGAGATAGGTGATGATTTAGATATTTTGTGTCAAGCAGTTGAGTTAGTTGTTGGAACACAGTTTGGTTCAACTTCGATGTTGCAACGAAAACTTAGAGTTGGTTTTGCAAAAGCTGGTCGTCTCATGGATTTAATGGAGTCACGTGGAATCGTTGGACCTTCGGAGGGTTCAAAAGCCAGAACGGTTTTGATCAAAGCAGACGAGTTAGATTCGGTCTTAGCGACGTTGCGGGATTACTAGCCCAAGAATTTACGCTTGATCTGCACCCGGTAGATCTCCGATAGACCAAATAGGGGACTACTCACCCCAAGTATTCACACCATTTTCATTGTGACTGACAGGTCTTGGCACTTACAATTTGATGTCCATCAGAATTGTTTTTAGGTTTAAAAGGGTCGCCATGTCGCTAGGTTCAATGATCACTAAGGCACGCAGAGATGCGGGCTTTAGTATTGATGACCTTTCAGATGCAACAAATATTCGTAGTGCTTTATTGCGCGAGATGGAAGCAGATCAATTCACTAATTGTGGTGGCGAAACGTATGCTCGTGGCCATCTTCGAAATATTGCAAAGAAACTCAATATTGATGCACAACCATTTTTAGAAACCTACGAGACCGAACAGGGTCAATCAGTTAGATCCATTCAAGATCTTTGGGTAGAAAATTCACTCATGGAAGAGCCAGGAGAGCCACGCAAAGTTTCTTGGAAAGTTCTCGCTGGAATTTCGATTGCTTCATTGCTTGTTATTGGATTGGCACAAGTTATTTTCACAAGCAGTTCTGAATCACCTATTCCGACACCGATTACAACTTCGACAACGACAACGCCTGCACCAGATGAGCAAACAGAGATAGTT
>WLED01000004.1 GCA_009704445.1 Actinomycetota bacterium | reverse complement strand
TGGCGTGAAAGACTCCTGGTCGCGATTAAGACTGCGTTGGGTGAGCAATGTCGTCTTCATCGTTTCAAAGAAATCATGAGAACCATTGGGATGATCTAAGCCAAGGCCGACTGCGATTTTTTTATCGTGAAATCTACGAAGGTCGGGAATTGCAAGACCCATATGCATGTTGCTCACCGCGCAGTAAGAAGCAGAAGCACCGCGCTTGGCCATTAAATCTACTTCTTGATCATCAAAATGCACGGGGTGTGCAAGAAGCATTGCATCATCTAAGACTCCTAATTTATCAAGATGAACAACTGCAGGATGTCCGTACTCTTTTCTTGCCCATTGCTCAAACTCTTCCGAGTAGGTTAAATGCATCGCCATAATGTGATTGCGCTGGGAGTGCAGAGCTTTGACTAAATCATCAGTAACTCTAGGCAGAGATAGTGGTTCTGGCTCGATTGAAGTTCGTGAATTTTGATATGTACTGCGAAGTCGCTCTAGCTCAGAAAGTGATTCCGGGATAGTTAATTGATACTCAGTTGGAACAAGCTCTGTTCTGTTAACAAAGGCTGCAAAGAAAATAACGCGAAGTCCAGATTGGACTGCAGCTGAAATAGAGCCATCTAGTTTAGAAAGTCCTTTCCAGCTGGACTGTGAATCGGTTGTGGTTGTGATTCCACTTTCTAATAATTGAAGGTAGCCAAGTGATGCTCCTGCTTGGCACTGCTCCTTGTCTAGACCAATAGACATCTTTAGCCAGGCGCCATCTCTTACTGTCCCGACAGCCATTTTGTGCTTGGGCTCAGCCCCTTGTAACAAAGAGCTTGCAATGTGATGGTGTGTGTTTACAAAAGATGGGAGCAAGACATCGTCAGAAAAATCATGCACAGTTTCACCTGCTGCGGCCTCTGGTCGTCCAGGCCCAACTTCTGTAATTAATGCATCTGTAACTCGAATGTATCCAGGAGAGAAAATATCCCCTGCATCATTCATCGTTATTACAGCGGCCGCATAGATTAACTGTGAACTGCTAATGAGCATGTTCCTTTCATCAACCAAGCGCTTTATTCATTCGCATCAATAACGCGAACTAACTATTTGAATCAATAACTATTTATTGCCAGCATTTCTCTTTGCAACAGTTTCATCCCATTGCTGTCTTAGTGGATGCTCTGATGGTCCTGCTTCAGTAATGATGCGCATTAAGCGGGACATGAACTCGTCGCGATTCTTATCCAGAACTGCTTTTTCAGATTCTGTAGGGCGGAAGTTATCTATCTCCCCAGGCTTCACTGCTCCAGTGCGAACTAGTTGCATCTCTAAAGCATGAATGCGAGTGCTCGCGATGTGAAGATCCATCCCAAGCTCAAGGATTAAATCAAAAAGCTTGGAGACGTTTGCATCACCAAAGAAATCAAACTCTTCGCTCACTATGCAGCCTTAGTTGCTTGTAGGACGCACCATGGGAAGTGCCAATCGGTGCGCTCTGGCCAGCCTTGTGGGCGCAATCCATCTGCGCGCTCATCAAAGGCAACCCACTTGGCATCTTTTAGGCCTAGGCGCTCACACAATGCAATCAAATCAGTTGCAAACAAGTCTCTAAAGTAAGGCTCATTGTTTCTTTCTGCATGTTCGTACACTGTTGCATCACGAACAGGATCACCAGTTGGTTGGAACTCTAGGAATCTAATGTGTCCACCTGGCTTTAATAATCTTGCTGCTTCTTCAATAGTTTCGATAATTGCCGGTTGAGGCATTTCATGCAAAATCATTGTTCCTGTTACTAAATCTACTGATGAATCTGGAAGACCTACATGTCGACCATCTTCTTGGCGAAAGTGAATTGGTACGCCATCTGCCTCTGCCTCTGCATGGGCAAGCTTTAAACCAGGTGCTGCAAGATCAACACCAATGACCTCTGCTCCTGGGTAGCGACCAACTAAAGGACGCGTGCTTTTACCAAAGCCACATGCGATATCTACAACACGAGCATCTTTTGGTAGATCAGGTAACGCAGTTGTAGCAAATAGTTTGTGGAACTTATATCCATCGTTGTCTCGGAGCATCACGATTCTGGCACCAAATTGATACACATAACCAGATAGATCGTTGGAGTAAAAACTTCCTGGTTGCATGTGAATATCGGTGTCGGTGTACCACTTTGGTAGCTGCAAATTAGGATCGAGTGTTAACGAACCTTTTCCTGAATTTTTAGGGGAACCAAGCTGTGTTAAAAGTTCATCGCTGTTTTTAAAGACAACATCGCTGCCTAAGCGCCACATCATTTTTTGTCCGATGCGCTCTAGGTGACTAAACCATGAATACAAAGAAAGCTTCTTTAGTTTGACTTCACCTTCTTGTGGAGTCTTTACCTGCACGCCAGAGCTTTGGTGTTCGTTGATAAAGGCGGGATAAACAGTTGCGGCCCACTGCTTTCTTAAAGACAAAATAAAGTCAGCACCCGAACGCTCATCCAGCGTTAGCATCTCTTCGATATCTCTCATTGTCTTCCCCCTTTTTTATCTTGAGTGTAATTAAATCTTAATACGCTTGGCAGACGCAACCATCATAAGCAGGCAAATTCGCTAACTCTGCAGGCAGAATCGGATCGTGTTTTGGGTGCCAGTTAAACTCACGTGAATCTGGTTCATAAATCGTGCTTAACGGTCCACCGATAGTTCTAAACAAATACAAGTTGCCTGTCATAGATCCAAATGGACCATGTGGCTCTTCTGGTGGGCGCCAGAAGTAAGCACCTGGAGTCATAACACCAAGATGGCCGATCAACTCACCTGAGAGTAAATAAGCCTCTTCAACAACAGGGTGCTTTTCAGAACGCATTCCATAGCGAAGTGGCATGGTTCCTAATACCCACGTTTCATCCAGTGTTACTGGATCGCGACGCATCCATTTTCTTCCAGCACCTGGTGGAAAATCAGGATTGAAATTACCGCCCCATTCGCCAGCTAACGAATCAATGTGTTTAATAACGCGTTCTTTTTCCAAAGTCGGGCTATCTGAGCTAGCAGAAACTATCTCTGGCTTGGCATCAAAAAATGTTAGTACAACTGCGCCGGTACTTGAGATGGTCTTCGTGTGCATTCCTTTTGGAAAATGGCCATAGTTATAGCGTCCATACTTTTGACCATCAATAGTAATTTCACCATCAATAACGAAGAATTCTTCGTCGGCAGTTAAGTAATGGCTATCTTCATGGGAATAGTTCTTTGGATATTGAATCAAAACAGAACATGCACCTGTTTCATTATCCAGGCTTAATTCGCGCACTAAAGTTTTTGGTCGAAGGTTTGTGATGTAAGGCTTATCAACCCAAGGCAGCTGCTGTGACTGTACGAACTCTATAAACGGTCTGCCCATTTTATTCTCCTATTTTGAAGATGTGAATGAAACGTGTGCCTGTAGTTCACCCGGGAAGAAGCAAGCAACCTTGCGTCCATTCGGTAAAGATTGTAACTCTGGTGTATTTGTTGCACACTCTGGTCGCGCAATTGGACAGCGCGGATGAAATGAACAACCAGTAGGGCGCGCAATAGGTGAAGGTGGGGCGCCATTTAGAACAATACGATCGCGTCTAGTTGCTTCATCAAGTGCCGGAACTGCCGAAAGCAATGCAGCGGTATAAGGATGTTGAGGATTTGCCACAACATCATCGCAGTTACCTTCTTCAACTACTCGACCGAGATACATAACTACCACGCGAGTTGCTAAGTGATAAACCAACCGAAGATCGTGTGAAACAAGAACGTAGGAAATGTTGCGGTCTTCTTGAATTTTCTGAAGTAGGTTAACAATCTGTGCCTGTGTTGAAACATCCAAAGCAGATACGGGCTCATCAGCGATTACTACTTTTGGATCTAACGCCAATGCACGAGCAATAGCGATGCGTTGGCGTTGACCTCCAGAGAATTGACTTGCTCTGCGATCGATAAAGTCGCCATTTAAACCGACAGAGACCAATAGCTCTGCAGCACGTTCATTTCTTTCACTCTTGCTCATTTTGAAGTGTGCTTTTAAAGGTTCGCCAATTACCTGACCAACGTTCATGCGTGGATCCAAACTTGAATATGGATCCTGGAAGACCATCTGAACGTTCTTGCGGAATGGCTTTAGGTTCTTTTCAGATAGTTTTGTTACTTCTTCACCTTCAAAGAAAATCTGACCAGATGTGGGCGGAGTGCTTCTAATCAAGGAAAGTGCCAGAGTCGTTTTTCCAGATCCTGATTCACCGACTATTGCAACAGTTTCACCGGCGTTAACGTAGAAATTAACTGAGTCGACAGCTCTGAGTAAAGCGTTTGAAACTTTAAATGAAACCGAAAGGTCAACGGCGCTTAAAATCTTATTGTCATTGCTCATTGAGATACTCCAACCACTGGATGGAAACATGCAAGATTATCTACAAATTTTGGCTCTGAAGCAGTGCATTGAGAATCTGCATAGGAACATCTAGATGCAAACCGGCAACCTGAAACTACTTCGGTAATTGTTGGAGGTGAACCAGGAATTGGCATTAGTGGTGGTCTTGCTTTATCAAATTTTGGAATCGCGTTGAGTAATCCTCGCGTGTAAGGATGTCTTGGATTACCTAAAATCTCTGCAACAGGACCTTGTTCCACAATGTTTCCTGCATACATCACAACAATTCGATTACAAACATCTGCGGCAACTGCAAGATCGTGCGTGATCAACATTAACGCTGCATCGCCCATTCCGCTGCGCAGTAGATCCAAAATCTGGGCCTGGATTGTGGCATCCAGCGCCGTTGTTGGTTCATCGGCAACAACTAAAGCAGGTTTGTTAATCAGTGCTAACGCGATCATTACACGCTGTCTTAATCCGCCAGATAACTGGTGAGGATAAGACTTCATGCGCTCCTTAGGTGCAGGGATTCCAACGGAAGTTAGAATTTCTAAAACTCTATCTTCGGCCTCTGCCTTGCTCATTTTGTTGTGGCGACGAACTGACTCAGAAAGTTGGCTAGAGATTGTTCGTACAGGATTTAAAGAGGTAAGTGGCTCCTGAAAGACCATTGAAATATAGTTTCCGCGCAGCTTTCGAGCAGTTGCATCATTTGCGCTGACCATGTCTACATCGCCAATGATCACTTCACCCGTAACTTTGGCTGAACTTGGTTGAATTCCAAGCATGCTTAGACCCAACATTGTTTTACCAGATCCAGACTCACCAACTATTGCGATTCGCTCACCTGGCTTGATTGTTAAGTCGATACCTCTAACAACAGCTGAATATCCGTTAGGTGTAGGAAAACTAACTTGTAAGTTTTTTACTTCGATCGCTTTGCTCATTGAGATACGCGCCCGCTCTTTGCTTTTTCTCGGGCATTTAAACCTTCGCCCAGCAAGTTAGCTGCAAATATTGTGACGATGATTGCGATAACTGGACCAAGCATCATCCAAGGTGCTTCTGCCATATATGTTCTGCTGTCATTAAGCATGTTGCCCCAGGTTGGCGTTCCAAGAGGTGCGCCTAATCCTAAGAATGAAAGTCCACTCTCTGCAATTAGAAGATCAGCAAAAGTAAATGCAGTAACTACCTGAATAGTTGGACGAAGCGCCGGAAGAATATGAGTGAAAATAGATGTGAAGCTTCCAATTCCAAAGAGTCTGGCTGCTGTCACAAACTCGCGCTCACGTAATGTTAAGGTCTCTGCATAAACAACTCTTGCAATAGTTGGCCAACAAACCAAGCCAAGAGTGAGCGCTAAGGGCCAAAATCCACGACCAACAACTGTCACGATAGTTACAGCAATAATCAAATATGGAAATGAAATTCCAATGTCAATTATTCGGCTCAAAACTACTCGCATGCGTTTACGGCTCCAGGCAGCACCAATACCTAAGGTGAGACCAATGAATACTCCGATGAGAGTTCCAATAGTTCCGATTCCTAGTGACCATCTAAAGCCGGCGATAACTCGAGAAAAAACATCTTGCCCCAGTGGATCTGTGCCCAGCCAAGGTCCGCCGATACTTGGACCTAACAGTCGCTTATCTAAGTCGGAAAAAGCAGGATCAACGGTGTAAAGAAAATTCTGAAAAATCGCTACCAAAAATAGAAAGGCTAGTGTGGCTGCGCTGATTTTTAGAATCAAAGGAGAAGTAGAGGTTTTGCGCATAACATCACGTCTTGTGAAAAGTGTTGGTACTTTTTTCATACTTGACTCTTTCTTAAGCGTGGATCGGCGAATCTAAAAATCTGATCAAGTATCAGATTCACGAAAAATACTAGGTATGCAACAACAAAGACCGTGGCTTGAATTGTTGGAAAATCTAAATTAGTGATTGACTGAACAAGGATCAAACCTAGGCCTGGCCATGCAAAGATAAATTCGGTAATCAATGCACCAGAGAGTAAAAAGGCGAATTGAGCGCCAAGCAATGATGTTGTGGAAAGCAATGCATTTGGAAGAGAGTGTTTCATCAGAAGAACACTTGGCGATGCTCCATTTGCCTTTGCGGTTCTAAAGTAATCCTGCGCAGTCGTCTCTTCAATGCTAGCTGCCACTACTCTGATTAGATTTGGTGAAAGAGCAAATGTAAGTGTTGCAGTTGGTAAAACCCATGCCCATGTCCCAGTACCGGCAATGGATGGCAAGACAGTAAACCAGACTGCAAATATTTGAATAAGCAGCAATGCAATCACATATGCGGGTGTTCCTTGGGCAACGCTAACAATTGTGCTGAGCACGCGACGGCGGCGTTGACCTGGTTTGGCTCCTAACCATACTCCTGCGGGAATTGCCAAAATTGTGTTGAAGAAAATTGCTAAAAAGGTGAGCGTCAACGTGGACGGTAAGTAATCTAAAACAAAACCTAGGGCAGGTTGAGCGTTAACTAGAGAGACGCCAAAATCTAATCGGATAATGTCCCAAATAAAAATTAAATACTGAACGATGAGAGATCTATCAAAACCATAATCGGCGCGAATTGCATCAATAGTCTCTGGGCTTGCACCTTCGCCTGCTATTAATACTGCTGGGTCTCCAGAGATACGCAAAAGTAGAAATAGGGTTGTGGAGATCGTTCCAAGTAAAACAATTAATTGAATCAGTCGAGAACGAACTGCCTTCAATCTGCTCTTCAAAGTCGGCCACCTCCCCCGTTAAGTAAACTGGGCCCCCTTGCGAGGGCCCAGTTTATTGTAATGACTGAACAAGATTGGTAGAAAAGCTTCTACCAAACTGTTATCTACTTAACAGTGATGTTTTCGTAGGCAATTGATCGATTCGTCACAGAGAAACCAGTGGTTCCCTTGCCGAGACCAAACAAGTCGATCTGTTCGATGATGTAAAGAGCTGGTGCACTAGCAGTTACCTTAACGGCAACATCCTTAAGGATTGCTAGACGCTTCTTTGTATCGAACTCAGTTTGTGCGCTCTTTACAAGTGCACTCTGTGCAGCATCGCAGTAGAACGGACCAACTGGCTTACAGACGAAGATCTCGTATGGACGAGAAGCATCGGCACGAGGTGCTGAGTTCCATGAAAGTCCAAACGCTTCACCTCTCCAGCTATTTGCGTTGTACTGAGGTAGCCACTGTGCAAATGTGATTGTTGTGTAGTTAAGAGTTACGCCAACTTTTGCAAGATCTGACTTCACGGACTGATAAATCAAGTTATCAGATGGGAATGAACCAACTGTGATATCCGCATTGATTGTTAGTCCATTTGCATATCCAGCTGCTGCTAGTAGTTGTCTTGCTTTAGCAGGATTGAATGGGTAACCAACAACTTTATCGTTGTAACCATTAACAGTTGGTGTTACACCTTGAGTAGCTGCTTTCCCACGGCCATCAAGCAATCTATTTGCAATAGATGTCTTGTTAACGGCGTAGTTAAGTGCCTGGCGCACTCTAACATCTGCAACCGGTCCACCCTTAACGACGTTAAATGCTAAAGACATAACCTGAGGAGCTGCAATTGATACTGCTGTTCCCTTAGCAAGTCTAACTGCACTAATTTGATCTGGGTTTAAAGATGTAACCAAGTTAACCTGACCTGATTGCAGTGCCTGTAGGCGAGCTGCAGCATCGGCCAAAGGAATGATTACTAACTTATCTGACTTTGGTTTACGCCAAGATGTTTTGAATGCTGAAAGTTCAATACGTGTAGTCGTTAATGAATCTACCTTGAATGGACCTGTTCCAATTGGCTTTTCAGCAAAGACGGTTGCACCGGCTTCTTTCCAAGCTTTTGGCTCAACAATGTAAAGAGCAGATAGCTTTGCAGGCAAGATTGCATCAGCTGCAAGTGATGTAGCAGTTGCTTGCGTTGTAATCTCGACAACAAGATCACTAATCTTCTTTGCTGAAGCAACACCTGGAAGCTCTGTTCCACCGATGACGGTTCTACGACCGTCGGCACTTGTTAGGTATTCGATGTTAGCTACAACTGAATCGGCATTGAATGGTTCACCATTTGAGAATTTAACACCCTTGCGTAGTGTGAACTCCCATGTTGTAGGTGATGTGTTTTTCCATGAAAGTGCCAAACGTGGTTGTACGGTGCCGCGAGTATCTACAAATGTAAGCGCATCAAAAATCGCAGCATATGTATTAATGCCGGGAGTTCCAGGACCTTCTCTAAAAGGATTTCCCTGACTTGGTGGCAATCCTGGTACAGCAATGGTCACTGTCTTTGTCGCTGCAATTGCAGGTGTTGTTCCACCTAATGCAAGAGCGGCAAGGGCAAATGAGACTGTTAAGCTTAAAAACTTGTTCTTGTGCATTTACTCTCCCTAGGTTTAACTGCGAGCTATTAACGGCGTTACTCTTCCGAAAATACGCATAAATGTCAACGCTTTTTTGCCTCCGAAGTCAATTTTGGGCAAATTCAAAGGTTGGGATAGATCTCAGATAGTTCCAAAAAGACCATGAAGTTATAGGGTTATTTTATGAGTATTGGGCCTATCTCCTTGGTGACAATCCTGAGCCCAGAACTAGATCAATCGGTGGCCATGTACCAGAAGGCATTTGATTGGCAGGTCGCCTCTGGTAATCCTCAGATCACCCCAGAACAGGCACAGCGGTGGGGAGCCAACAAGTTGGCGGGGGCGCCAACGGTCACGGTAGGGGGCATAAATGGTGGAGTTCGATTTATTCAATCTCAGGAATATCAAACACCGGTGCCACTAAAGACTTTTGGATGGAGCGCTCTAGAGGTCTGCGTCGATGATGTTTTTTTCTATACAGATCGCGCAATAAAAGCTGGCTTCACTTTGCTCAATGAACCTGTTGCCCTGTCTGGAAGCGACAAGCCTTTGCCGCTGATTGCCGCCCAACTTGCTGGCATCAATGGTGAAGTACTTTATATAACTCAGATTTTAGATGAGATGCCTAACTTTGAACTGCCCGATGTTAAAAAAGAGTCAGGAAGTATTTTTATCTGTGTTCTTGGAGCTTCAGATCTAGAGGCATCACGGAAGGTTTTAGAAGAGGGTTTTGGCCTAAGGCGTGCAAGTGATCGACATGTGGCAATTAAAGTTTTAAATAAGGTTTACGACAAGCCACTTACAGACACTCATCGACTTAGTTCTTTGCAGCTCAATGGACGCAATGCAATAGAGATAGATCAGATGCCCGCAGAAGCAGTTAATCGCGTGGTCAAAGATGGATTATTGCCACCTGGAATAAGCATTGTTTCGGTTGTTGGGCAAAGTGACCAGGAGATTTTTCTTAAACTTCCAGACGGTGCAGGGTTAGAAATTCTTCCTCACAATTAATGTGAGTAATGTGTTGACTTATATTTTGCATAGGACATAAATCCTTCGATACCTAGCTCGGTGCCTATGCCACTATTTCGTCTTCCCCCAAATGGTGCTGCGGTATTAAAACCAAAGCAGTTAATGCCGATCGAACCAGTGTCGATCTGATCTGCGACTTGTCGGGCATGTGCTTCATCTTTTGACCAAACTGAGCCGGCTAACCCAAATTCTGAGTCGTTTGCGACGTTAATCGCTTCTTCATCGTTATCAACTGTTATTACCGAAACAACTGGGCCAAAGATCTCTTCCTGGCTTATTCGCATCTTGCTTTTCACGCCAGCAAAAATCGTTGGATTGAGATACCAGCCTTTTTTAAGCTCTGCCGGCCTGTCACCACCACATGCAATCTTTGCACCCTCTTGTAATCCGGATTGAATATAGCCTTCAACCTTTTCTCTATGTTCTTTACTGATTAGCGGACCATTGTGAGTTTGCGGATCAAAAGGATCGCCAACAATTATTGATTGTGCAGAATCGACCATCGCATCCAGCAACTCTTGATAACGGTTTTTAGTCACAATAACTCTTGAGTGAATGAAACAATTTTGACCAGTAAATGTAAATCCCAGATAAGGAAGATTCTTTGCAAAAGTAGAAACGTCTACATCATCAAGAATAACGGCTGCAGATTTGCCACCTAGTTCTAGAACGGTTGGAATAAATCTTTCTGCACAGGTTTTCGCAATCGCTTTTCCAGTATTTGTTGAACCTGTAAATCCAACAATTCCAATATCTTTATGAGAAACAAGTGCTTCTCCGGCTTCTCTTGAACCTGGTAAAACATTTATTACACCATCTGGGAATCCAGCCTCTATTGCTGCTTCTGCAAAAACATAACCTTCTAAAGGAGATTGAGGGCTAGGTTTAAGAACAACCGTTCCTCCTAAAGCCAAGGTTGGTCCAATTTTAAACATACCCATTTCTAATGTTCCGTTGTAAGGAACGATGACAGCTGTTACGCCACGTGATTCAAGTTGTATAGAACTCTTCTTAACACTTGTTGGATTTTGTATAGCTGGGATGGGACGAACCTGATCAAGTTCTATGCTCTCGGCAAGCTCTGCGTAATATCGCAAAAGCTCTGCTGGGCGACTTGGCCGAGAATAAGCCGAAGCAAAAGGGCGACCTAATTCATGTGCATACAAGACAGAAAGCTCTTCATGTTTTGCTTCTAAAATTTGAGCAAACTTGCGCATAATTTCTGTGCGATTTTTAAGGCTCCAACTGCTCCAACCATCTTTTTGATCGTATGCAGATTTAGCTGCACTGACAGCGTTGTTTATATCTGTTGTATCAGCATCTGGCACGCGACCAATGTGTTTTTCTGTGCTCGGACTAATGATCTCTATGGAATTACTTGAATGAGGTTTTACCCATTGCCCACCGATAAAGAAAGTAGAGCGAGTGTAAGAATCAAGAAACTTATTAAAAACTTGCTCGGTAGACATTGTTATGGCCGATATCCAGATGGAAGTCCAGGAGTTTTTGAAATCCAGACGCTTTTTGTCCAGGTGTATAAATTGGGTGCATCTGTTCCGCCTTCTCGGCCATACCCAGAGCTTCCTACCCCACCAAAAGGCATCAAATCCGAAAGTATTCGATAGGTATTAACCCAAATATTTCCTACACGTAGCTCTGCTGCCATGCGGTGAGCCCTACTGGTATCAGAGGTCCACACACCTGCGGCTAAACCAAAGTGGGTGTCGTGGGCTTTAAGCAAAGCATCTTCCTCATTCTTAAAAGTTGAAATCGAAAGAACAGGTCCGAAAATCTCTTCCTGCACGCTCAATGAACTGTTTGGAAGATCTGTAAATGCCGTTGGTGGAACAAAGAAACCTTTAGAAATTTGGCTTGCCAGATTTAACTGTGTTGATGATAAAACTTTACCTCCATCGCGTTTTGCAACTTCGATGTACTCCAAAGTTTTAGCTGCTTGTAGCGCAGTTACCTGTGGGCCAACTTGTGTCTGCTTCTCGCGTGGATCCCCAACGATTAGTGCATCAAAACGCTTTTTGATTCCGGCAATAAAATCTGCTGAAATTTTTTCTTCAACATAAAGTCTGGAACCTGCAATACACATTTGCCCACAAGAACCAGTGATTCCTTCGACTACACCATCTAGAGCGGCGTTTAAATCAGCATCAGCAAAAACTAATTGCGCAGATTTACCACCAAGTTCTAGGGCAGCCGGTGCAAAGTGTGCCGCAGCAGCCGAGCCAACTGCTGCGCCGCTTTTATCTGAACCAGTGAAAACTACTAACTTGGTTCGATGGTCAGAAACTAGTTTTTTACCAATCTCGCTTCCGCCAGTTAATACCTGAACCACACCTTCTTCGATACCTGCCTGAAGCAGAATCTCTTGAAGTTTAAGTGCAGTCAGTGGAGTCTCAAGTGCTGGCTTTAATACCGAAACATTTCCAAATGCAATCGCTGGTGCAATCTTCTTAGCGGCAAAAAAGAAAGGAACGTTCCAAGGAATAATGCCAACAACTACACCGTATGGTTCGCGCTCTGTATAGGCATGAAAATCTCCAGGTACAGGAACTACCGAACCTACAACTTTGTCTGCATAACCACCGTAGTACTCAAAACATTCAGCAGCTCTAATTGCCTCGCGCTTTGTATCAGCTAATCGCTTACCCGTATTGAGAGTCTCTAGTGCAGAGATCTCATCAGCATTGTCGCGAATCAGTTGGCCTACTTTGATTAAAATTCGCCCACGCGCACTTGGATTTATTCTGCGCCATTTATCAAAACTTGCAGTCGCACGATCTAGGGCAAGGTCCACATCAGCCAATGTTGCATCGGCAACTTGAGCAATTACTTCACCTGTAATTGGGCTATAGATGTTGCTCATTTGTCCTCTGTTCTTTACTTAACTAATTCAGTAATCATGCTTGAGCGCGCAACTACTTGAAGTTCCACATCCGGTTTTTTAGAGTCTGAGAATAGTTCAGAAAGCCTCAATCTTCTATTTGCCTCGTCTGGATTATCAACTGTCGAATGATTTGCCGTGGTTGTTGGCTGAAGAAATCTCTTGCAGAACTCTTTGCGATCATGGGCATACTCATTAATTGGTTCGATGCTTTCATCCTTGATAGCCCTTACTAACGCTTTAACAAGATGGGCCGCATCTTGAACTCCAGAGTTCAGTCCCATTCCCCCATTTGTAGTTGTTAAATGTGCTGCATCTCCAGCTAAGGCAACTCTTCCCACGCTAAATTCTTGGGCTATCCGCTGATGTGATCGATAAACCTCGTACTGCTTTAACTCTAGATCATCCAACGTAGTACCTGGAATCCAGTTAAGTAAAAGCGAAATGGCGTTATTGAAATCATCAGAAGGATTTGTAATCGTTCCTCGATCATCACTTGAGATATCAACACCTTCTAGGGGCGTAGTCATTGCAATGCGCCAAATATCTGGAGTCTTGATCATTGATAGTCGCCCTGTTGGACCAGACCAATATGTAACTGGAGCCAAATCAGAAATATAGTTTTCAAACTTAAATGGTGTTGCAACCACCGTGGTTGGAAACGGATAAGTAAAGCCATCAAGTTTAATTCCAAGTGATTTACGAACACTGCTATGGGCACCATCTGCAGCCACTAGCCATGGTGTCTGAAGGCTTTTTGTTTCACCATTGTGGGTTACTTCAATTGTTACCTGTGAAGAATTCTGCGTAACGGACTCAACTTGTGTTTGGTACTGAATCTCAATGTTCTCATTTGCTTCTGCAGTATCGCGAAGAAGTTTTAAAACCTTATATTGCTCAAATTGTAATCTGAAAGGGTATTTTACTAATTCGTTGAGGACCTCATATTTGAAGTTAACTACTTGATCTATTTCTAAATCTCTAAACTGAAGCACGTCAACTTTAACGGCGCCTTCAATGATCTTCTTAGCCAAACCCAACTCGTCAAAAATTGCCAAAGTAGGTGGATGAATTGTTGAACCTCGCCACTGTGGAGGCACTTCTATGGAGTTTTTCTCAAGAACTAAAACTTTTATATCTTTTTGTGCAAGGCCCAAAGCAGTGACAAGACCTACAGGTCCTGCTCCAATCACAATAACTTGCGGATTTGTAGATTTCATTTTTGCGCCCTTTGTTTGATCTGCTGATCTAGTTTGCGCAATGCAGCACTAGGACTGTTTTGAATTTCATCACGTAGGTGTGAGGATGAAAAGAGATTCCACACACCAGCGATTTGGCTTGTAACGATTGGAATATCAAATGAGTCCAATATGGATTCAATAGGAGCCAAACTAGGAACGCCAGTACCCGCGATAAGGAGAACTTGATTGCCGTTTGATGGATTTTTACTTAAGGCAATTTTTAGAGCCTCTAAAACACCATCTGCAGTCAGGTCGTAAATTGTTCCAGATTTGTCTATCTCGATGAGTTCATTAATAGCGAATCCAGCGCTCTTCCAATATGCACTCAACTGTTCAGTAAGCCACGATGGATACGGCGAAATCACAATTAACTCATGTGCATTAAGTAGCTTCAAAACTTTAAGAACAGAACCTGCTGCAGAGACAACGGGCTTGCCAAGTTGTTTTGAGGCGTTATCTGTCCATTGCTTATCTCCATCTATTCCAAGTGGATAAGAAGAGCCCGTACATGCAACAAGGACTCCGCTAATGTCTAATCCCTTTAAGCGATCTATCGAATCAGGTAAATCAAATACATATTTGTTGAGTCTTGCGCTCATATCCAAATCTGAATAAAACGGTAATCGCGCGACATATGGGAAATAGCCACGAGGGACCAAGGCGTGAATCTCTGGTTCAACAGCGGGGTTAGCGCAAGGGACGACTACACCAATGTTTTTATTCACAGTAATAAAGTGGTTTAAATCAGACTCAAATTACTGAGTATCTAATTTAGAACCGATGTCCTTAAGAGAACCAAAGATTCGTTCTACGAATGCGTCTCGACCTGAGTTATCAAAGGCGAACGACTCGTCACGAATCTTTGCATCAGGACTTGTAATCGCTCCACTTTGAATGGCAGATTCTTCAATTTCTGCAAGGCGGCGCTTTACAACCCAAAGTTCAGCTGCAAGTTCAAAAATTACATGGAGAAGGTGATCATTTATATTCTCCGGTGCAAACTTACCTAGCGGTTCCTTTGCGCGATCACTCATTTGGTGCAAGTCCAGGTTGAGGTTTTACCCTGAACGAGATTCTCAACTGAAGCAAATTGCTTGTTTAGGAATGAATCCAAGTCTGAATGCACATAGTTATATGCATATGGTTCATTATTGAATCTATGATCGAAGTATCGATCGTAATCACTCCAAATATTTAATGGAACAGTGGCTTGAACCATGTCATTAATTACAAGTATTCCCCCTGGCCTTAAGACTCGGTGAGCTTCTCTGACCGCTTCTCTGCCCTCATCTAATGGCATCTCATGGAGCAAAGTGCTCATGTAAATCAAATCAAATGTGTTATCCGCAAAATCTAATTTTTCAGCCAACTGCTGAGAAAAGTGGACTTCAGAATTCAGACGAGTTGCACGCATATGTGCGTAACGAACAAGTGGGCCCGCTAATTCGATTCCATAGACCTCAGCTTTTGGCCAGCGCAGTTTGGCTGCAACTGTTCCAGAACCGATTGCACATGCAATGTCTAGGAATTTATTCATGACGCCATCTTTTGGCTCAGGCAACATTCCAATTCTTTCAATCTTTGATTCATCTTTATCATTTGAACCACCATGGAAAACTTTTGTTCCATAGTGATAAATGTGACCACCTAGTGGATCTGCATGGTAACTACCAGGTTGACGGTGGTAAGGAATTGCAGTGAAGTAACTTGGGTATTCAAAATTTGGATCCCAACGCAATGTGCCTGGGCCATCTTTTTCGGCATCTGTTAACTCTTGTTCAAGTGCCTCACGATTTTGATCATATGAATCAACGATTCGTCCCCAGTTCAATCCTTGGGTGCTATGGAGCATTCGATTGCGAATTCCGATAACTGGAATTGGATCAGCTACTGCTCTTGTTTCAGCAATTGATGGATTCTCGGACTTAATTTTTCCGGCGTTGATTTCTTCCTTGAGCGCTCTTGCAGAAGAAGGATTCATTGACCTGAGTGCAAACATGCGAAGACCTTCGATGAAATCCAAATAGCTTTCGTCATCATAAGATGACATGGCAGCCATTGTTCCTATGTAACCTCGACCAGTTGGTCCGCTGTTAATTTTGGAATTTGAATTTACGGCTTGCTTCGACATTGATTTACTCCTACCTAGGCTCGAAGGGCTTACTGCATTGCCTTTAATTATTCATAAAAAAATACCACCCGAATAGGGTGTTTGCAATGGATTAAACAAGGGTTTTGTGACAGAAAGATCACACAATTGACTGGCACCGTGCTTATCCGAATCTGAGAATTAATGGGTTCTCAGGAATGGGTCAAAATAAGCCAAAGGCACCAGAGCCACAGTCTCGATTGTTGACTTGAGGCCTTTTGCCAAGCTTGAGAAGCCAGAATTAGGGCTCTGTAGCAGTTTTGAAATTGATGTTAACTTTGATTTTTCTTTAAGTCTTCTCGAACCACAATGTAAACACCAACCAAAAGGATTACTCCGGCAATTATTTGAATCTGCGAAACGTTTTGATTGAAAACAAAAAAACCAATTCCGCCAGCTACTAGTGGATTGATAAAGGCGAACGAAGTCAAAAGTTCTGGTGAAACTCGATCAGCCAATCCCATATAGGCCCAGTACTGGGCGGCTAATGCAGCGATTAAGAAAATCATATTGAAGTTAAGAACATCTTCACTTTTGATTGCCGGTGTTGAAATAAAGAATTTGAGAAACCCCGCTGCAATGGCACTTATCGAAACTTGAACAGCAGTAGCCAGAAGAATCGGGTAGGTCGGTGGATATTTAATCCAGATTTGTGTTCCGATAAACCATGCAATCACAGATAAGAAGGCCACAGTTATTCCAATAGCAGAGACAGATTCACTAGGTGCACCAATCAAAAAGGCAACAGATAAGGTTGCAATTGCAACACCAATGACAGAGTTTCTAGTTGGCTTGCGTCCTTGCAGTGCCGCGTAAACAACAGCAAGCGCCGGCAGAATTGAATAAGTTAAGGCAATTACCGCTCCAGGTTCTTTAGAACTTGACCACGCAACAGCGCCACTACAAATTGGTGAAAAAATAAGTCCTGTAGCACCCAGTGTGAGCAATTGTTTATCAAATCGAATTAACTTAAATGAGCCCGGCATAATCAGCGCAACAGCAATTAACAAAATAGCTGCAGCCCCAACTGAACGTATAAAGATGATGTTAAGCAGATCAACACTGCTAGTTACTTCACTTAAAAATGGATAGATGGCACCGCCAACAATCCACATGACGCTTAGCCGTATGAAATTATTCATGCGCCCTTACTTAGCCACTGCTGCGCGTCCAGATTCCAATCTCGCAATCGGCACTCTAAATGGTGAACAAGAGACATAGTCCAAATTAAGTTCATGGAAGAAATGAATACTGCGTGGGTCGCCACCATGTTCACCACAAACACCCAATTTAAAATCATTGCGCACCTTACGAGAAAGCTCTGATGCCTGACGAACCAAAATTCCAACACCTGCTTGGTCTAATGATTCAAATGGATTAAATGGGAGCAGTTCTAAATCAAGATAGCGAGGCAAGAACGTTGATTCCACGTCATCTCGGCTAAATGCCCACGTTAACTGCGTCAAGTCATTTGTACCAAAAGAAATAAAATCTGCATGCACAGCTAAACGATCTGCCGTAATTGCAGCACGAGGGGTTTCAATCATCGTTCCAATTGGCATATCAATTACTTGATTAGTGCCCTTAAAGGTTTGCGCGATTTCTTCTTCCAAAGTCTCACGTAAGTACAAAAGTTCTCGTTGAGTAGAAACCAGAGGGATCATTACTTCTGGCTTCGGGTCGTGGCCTAGTTTCTTAACTTCAAGAGATGCGTGCACAAGAGCGCGTACCTGCATTTTATAAAGTTCTGGAATCAAAATTCCAAGGCGTACTCCGCGTAGTCCTAACATTGGATTGGATTCATGCAAACGACGAACAGCGGCAAATAGTGCTTTATCGCGTGCAGGAATCTCTTCACCTAAAGCCTCACTGCGTGCCATTTGAGAACTTAAGTCAACAAGTGAAGGCAAAAACTCATGTAACGGTGGATCTAGTAAACGAATGGTTACTGGAAGACCAGACATTGCCATCATGATTCCAACAAAGTCAGCTCTTTGCAGTGGTTCCATTTCGGCAATTACGCCGCGTTGTACATCTTCATTTTCTGCTAAAACTAAACGCTCAACATAGGCGCGACGCTCTCCCAAAAACATATGCTCAGTGCGACATAGCCCAACACCTTGTGCGCCCAGGATTCTTGCTCTAATTGCATCTTCTGGAGTGTCTGCATTTGTGCGCACTAACAATTTGCGACGTGAGTCGGCATGAGTCAAGATTCTATGGACTGCCTTTACAACAGGTGATGCCTCATCTGTTTCTGCAGATACACGGCCTTCTAAATATGAAGTCACAGAAGATGCAACAACTGGAACAGCGCCGAGATAAACAATTCCTGTAGTTCCATCAATAGAGATGATGTCACCTTCATAAACAGTGTGTGTGCCTACAGTAAACAAATTAGCGCGCTCATCTACAGAGATTGCATCTGTTCCACAGATAGCAGTCTTGCCCATGCCACGTGCAACCACTGCTGCGTGTGAAGTTTTACCACCACGACTAGTCAAGATTCCTTCTGCTGCAACCATTCCAACAAGATCATCTGGGCTAGTTTCGCGACGAACAAGAATTACTTTTTTACCCGCTTTACTCATATCAAATGCACGTTTTGAATCAAATACCGCTTCACCAACTGCAGCCCCTGGAGATGCAGGAATACCTCGAGCGATTTCTACGAGATTACCTCTTGTATCAAACTGGGGAAACATCAACATCGCTAATTGATCACCACTGGTGCGCCCTATTGCCTCATCCATTGTGATCGTTCCTTCATCAACAAACTGCAATGCAATGCGAAATGCTGCCTCTGCCGTGCGCTTTCCAACACGAGTCTGCAAGATATAAAGCTTGCCACGTTCGATCGTAAATTCGATATCGCAAAGGTCTTTGTAATGCGCCTCTAGCATGACCATGATTTTTTCTAGCTCACCATGTACACGCGGTTCGATAACGCCAAATTCATCAAGTGACATTGGTGTGCGAATGCCTGCAACAACATCTTCACCTTGTGCTTTTTGCAAATAATCTCCGTAAGAACCAATCTCTCCATTAGATGGATTGCGCGTAAAGGCAACGCCTGTACCAGAGTCATCACTGAGGTTTCCAAAAACCATTGATTGGATATTTACTGCTGTTCCAAGATCAGAAGGAATCAGCTCGCGCCTGCGATATAGAGTTGCTCGCTCGGAGTTCCATGATCTAAAAACTGCTTCAATTGATGCAATTAAATGATCGCGTGGATCTGTTGGAAATGCTTTTCCTGTTGCAACTTCGATTACCTTTATAAAGCCATCTGCGAGCGCCTTTAAACCATCGACTTCTAGATCTTGCAGATTTGCCGTTTTGTGGGCTGACAAAACGCGTGTTTGAACTTTATGAAACTCATCGGCCTCAACATCGCAAACAATCTTGCCGTACATCTCAATAAATCGGCGATAAGAATCCCAAGCAAAGCGAGCGTTGCCAGAACTATCTGCCATTGATTGAGCAACCTCTGGGGTAATTCCAACGTTTAGAACAGTCTCCATCATTCCGGGCATTGAAAACTTTGCACCAGATCGAACAGATACAAGGAGTGGATTTTTTACGCCACCAAATGTTTTACCCAACTCTTTTTCGAGAGCTGACAGGGAATCGGTAATCTCTTTGCGGAGACCATCTGGAAACTGACCGGTCTTCAAATACTCACGGCATGCAGTTGTTGCAATCGTAAATCCTGGAGGAACTGGCAATCCGATACGAACCATCTCGGCCAGGTTTGCACCCTTGCCACCCAGTAAATCTTTTTGTGACATGTCACCAAAAGTAAATGGGTAAATATGGCGTTGCGTCACAAATGTGCCCTCCGTTGAATTAGCAGAAATCTACACACCTCAACGACCTTTATGCGACGAGATTGCTCAATTGGCACGGGTGAATCATGGCTCTTAACTGGGTGAATAGAGTGTTTGCGAGAGTTCGTTTGCGACCTTACGCGTAAGGCGTGCTGCTTGGTCTAACTTGGATTCGAGACGAGCTTTAGGAGCGCCGATATTGATAGCAGCAACAATTCGCCCTGATGCATCTCTTATTGGAGCAGAACAACCCACCACTCCTATTTCAAACTCCTCATCTACAACGCTAAATCCCTGTTGGCGTACTTTCTTTAACTCATCGGAAAGCTCTTCGGTAGATTTAAAAATACGTTGCCCCATCACACTTGCGAGCGCTTCAGGTGTCCACTTTGCAGCAAGACTGGTTTCATCCCATTCGCAGAGTAAAACTCGTCCTGCCGAAGTAGATGGTGCCGGAGAAGTTAACCCCTCCCATACTGCGCGAAAGCCATGGGCTGGTGCCGCAGTAGAAAGAGTAAGTACTTCATCATGGCGAAGAACGCATAAGTGAGTTGTCTCTTGAGCAAGTTCGGCCAGGCGGCGCAGATAAGGCGCAGCCACAGAAGTGAGGTGCGCTTCAAAAGTCTGGGCGCTTAATGCATAAAGTCGCCAGCCCAGGCGATAAAACATGGTGTTGGGATCGCGATCGACCAGGCCTTGTTCGGCCAAGGTGGCTAAGGCTCTTGAAACTTGAGTCTTTTCGCGGCCGGCCATTTCTGCGATTCGAATGACGCCAAGGCCTGATTTATGCTCGACTTCGTACTTTCCTAAGACCTCAAGCAGTTCGATATCTCTGCGTAGACCCGCAGAGTTAGTCTGGCGCTTAGAACTCATGAAACGATGTTAAACCGTAGTGTGCCATATGCGCAACTGTAGTTGTATGAAACTACCGGGTAGACATAGTTTCTCCACATCAAACGAAGGGCTTCAAACCAACCATGGCATCTTATGCAATAGGAACACTTCCACCAGTGGGAGAAGTACCACCAACAATGTTTGCCCAAGTAATTCGATCTAATCGTTTGGGTGAACCAAAAGATGCATTTAAAGTGGAAGAGGTTCCAACTCCGACGCCAAAGCGTGGTGAAGTTTTAATTGCAGTAATGGCTGCCGGAATTAATTACAACAATGTGTGGGCTGCTCGCGGAATTCCAATCGATGTAATTGCAGCTCGTCAAAAAGGCGGAGAGCCAGAAGATTTTCACGTCGGTGGTAGCGATGCTTCCGGAATTGTTTACGCAGTTGGTGAAGGCGTAACAAAAGTAAAAGTTGGAGATGAAGTAGCAATTCACCATGGTTGGTGGGATGCAGACGATCCTTGGGTATTAGCTGGGAAAGATCCAATGATTGCCCGCTCATCTAAGACATGGGGCTATCAGACTAACTACGGATCATTTGGTCAGTTTTCAATTGTGCAGGAGCACCAGTGCCTTCCAAAAGCACCAACACTTTCTTGGGAAGAAGCAGCTGCATCAACTTTGTGTGGAACAACTGCTTATCGCATGATGTTTGGTTGGGCGCCACACGATACAAAGAAGGGCGATGTCGTTCTTGTGTGGGGCGGCTCTGGTGGTGTTGGTTCGATGGCAATTCAGCTAGCAAAAGCAGTAGGTGCGATTCCTGTTGCAGTTGTTTCAGATGATGAGCGCGGAGAGTTCTGCATCAAGCTTGGCGCAAAGGGTTACATCAACCGTAATGAGTTTTCACACTGGGGAACCCCGCCACATTGGACAGATGATGCAGGTCAGAAAGCATGGACTGCTGGTGCACGTGCATTTGGCGCAAAGATTTGGGAAATTGTTGGCGAGAAAAAAGATCCAGCAATTGTTATCGAACATCCAGGTGAGGCAACTGTTCCTACTTCCATATTTGTCT
>WLED01000039.1 GCA_009704445.1 Actinomycetota bacterium | reverse complement strand
TGGTTCAGAAGCAGAAGCGGCAAAATGGGTTGCACCACCTTATGTGTCTCATCACCCATGGGGTTTAGCAATTGATGTGAACTATCCAAACGAACCAGTGGGTGCTGGTTGGTTGGAGGTTAACGGAGCCAGATTTGGCTTATGCCGAGTCTATGAAAATGAATGGTGGCATTTTGAACCTGTGATTGCTCCAGGTGGCACCTGCCCTGCGCTTGTTCCGAACGCAACCTTTACCCGCCAATTACAACCTGCACCAGGCAGTTAACAGCTCTGGATTTCCTCATCTGACTTGGGCCTGGAGCAAGCAAACACAAGCAAACTCAAGTGAGCACAACAGAACTCAGTTGACCGAAAATGAGCCAAGAGCCAACAATCTGAGTATTGTTGCCCTACGTGCGATTCATAAATCAAGTAACCCACGACCTCACCTATGACGATGTTTTCATGGTGCCAAGCAAATCAGAGCTTTCATCTCGAATGGATGTTGATCTCTCATCAATAGATGCAACTGGTACAACAATTCCATTAGTAGTAGCAAACATGACTGCAATAGCTGGTCGACGCATGGCAGAGACAATGGCTCGCCGCGGTGGGTTAACAGTTATTCCACAAGATATTCCACTAACAGTTGTTGACTCAGTCATCAAGTGGGTTAAAGAGCGACACCCATTTTTTGATACACCAATAACTTTGTCTCCAGAATCTACAGTTGCTGATGCAGTTAGTTTGTTGCATAAAAGGGCACATGGGGCAGTAGTAATTGTTGAAAATGGAAAACCTGTTGGAATCATTACAGAAGATGATTGCAAAAGTGTTGATCGCTTTACTCAACTTCATCAAGTTATGAGTAAAGAGCTGACAACAATGTCTGATGCATTAAATGCACGTGAGGCCTTTGATTTTTTAACTCATCATCGACTTAAATTGGCTCCAGCAGTTTCTTCTAATGGAGACTTGGTCGGAATAATGACTCGCTTAGGTGCACTTCGTGGAACGCTGTATTCACCCGCCTTGGATGCACATGGAAAACTTCGAATCGCAGCTGCGGTAGGAATTAATGGAGATGTTGCTGCAAAGGCAGCATCACTTATTGAATCTGGAGCCGATGTTTTAGTTGTAGACACTGCACACGGCCACCAGAAGAAAATGCTCGAAGCATTGTCAGCTATTCGTTCAATCAACCCGAAAGTTCCAATTGTCGCTGGGAATGTTGTAACTGCTCAAGGCGTTCATGATTTAGTAAAAGCTGGCGCAAATATAATTAAAGTCGGTGTTGGGCCCGGCGCGATGTGTACGACGCGCATGCAAACTGGTGTTGGTCGTCCACAATTTTCTGCTGTGCTCGAATGTGCAACAGAGGCCAAAAAATTAGGCGCTCACGTATGGGCAGATGGTGGTGTTCGTCATCCGCGCGATGTTGCACTGGCTCTAGCAGCTGGCGCATCGCAAGTAATGATTGGCTCATGGTTTGCTGGCACATATGAGTCACCGGGGGATCTACAAAGTGATGCACAGGGTCGCTTGTATAAAGAGTCTTTTGGAATGGCATCGGCACGCGCAGTCGCAGCTCGTACATCGACAGAAGATGCATTTGATCGCGCTCGCAAAGCATTATTCGAAGAGGGTATTTCTACCTCTCGCATGTTTTTAAATCCTGCGCGACCAGGCGTTGAAGATTTACTTGACGAGATAATTGCAGGTGTTCGCTCCTCATTTACTTATGCTGGCGCAAGAAACATTGCCGAGTTTGCCGAACTAGCAACAGTTGGGATTCAATCTACTGCGGGGTTTGCCGAAGGTCGCCCACTGCACTCATCGTGGGGCCAGTAATAGGATCAGTATTAACGCCAGTAAAAAACAGTAGAATAGTTACATCATGAAGCTTCCAATTGTGTACTACATCAAGCGAACACCAGCTGGTCGGCTTGCGTGGAGAATTGTTATCGGACTTAGCGGTGGTGCAATTACAGTTGCAGGAGCAGTTGCATTGATTGGCCCGGGCCCAGGAATTTTGGTCCTTTTAGCAGGTCTTGGAATATTAGCCACAGAGTTTGCATGGGCTGGACGCGTAATGCACTACACAAAAGATGTTGCCAATCGTGCCGCAGCTCGCACAGGATTGAAGCCCTGGGTTAAGTATTTTGTTCTCTCTGGTGGGGCAATAGTTTCAATCATTGCAATTTTTATCATTCACGCTAGCTAAAGGGATTCTCTTTCGCCATGGCGCGCAATATTGTTAATTTAGAAGAAGTCTCAAAAGCTTTTGATATCAAAGAACTTTTAATCTCTGTTTCACTTGGCGTTTCAGAAGGTGAACGCATTGGAATCGTTGGACGAAATGGTTCTGGCAAGAGCACGCTAATGAAAGTAATGGCCGACTTTGAGCCGCCAGATTCTGGACGCGTGACTAAATCTAATTCCGCCAAAATAGGCCTTTTGTCCCAGGTTGATTCGGCAAATCCAGAAAGCACCGTTGGTGAAGTTGTTCTTGGTAACACGGAAAAACATGAATGGGCAAGTGATGCAAACATTCGCGAAGTTTTTACAGGACTATTTGGCAGTTTTGACGATCACATATTTGATCGCACTTTTGGTCAACTTTCAGGTGGTGAGCGTAGACGTGTTGGCCTTGCAAAATTATTAATCAATGAGCTTGATTTGATTTTGCTCGATGAACCAACAAATCACCTAGATGTTGAGGGTGTTGCATGGTTGGCCCAATATTTGAACAAGAAAAAAGGCTTGGCTGTTGTTGTTGTAACACACGATCGTTGGTTTCTAGATGCAGTCACAGATCGAACATGGGAAGTGGTGGAAGGCAAAGTTGAAGAATATGACGGTGGCTACAGCGCATTTGTTTTGGCAAAAGCAGAGCGCATGCGTCAGGCATCAGCAATGGGTGCAAGGAGAAACAACTTAATAAGGAAAGAACTCGCATGGCTTCGAAGAGGAGCGCCAGCTCGAACTTCGAAACCTAAGTTTCGAGTAGATGCTGCAAATGTATTAATCGCTGATGAACCCAACCCTAGAGATCAAGGTGAACTCCTTAAGTTTGCACTAAACCGTTTGGGAAACACTGTGTATGAAGCCCATCACTTACAAGTAAAGATTGGTGAAAAAGAGTTAATCGATGATCTCTATTGGAACATAGGGCCAGGTGATCGCATCGGAATTGTAGGAATAAATGGTGCTGGAAAAACTACGCTCATGCGCACTCTTACAGGTGAGATCGTTCCATCAGCAGGGAAGTTAGTAACCGGAGTAACAGTTAAGGCTGCCTTCTTAACTCAACATCTGGCAGAGTTAGATCCAACATGGAGAGTATTAGAGGCAGTTGAAAAAATTGCCAACAGAGTCGAATTAGGTGGCGGACGAGAACTATCCGCTTCTCAATTATGCGAAAGATTAGGGTTTGATCGCGAATCTCAATGGACGCCCGTTGGAGATCTATCTGGTGGAGAAAAGCGACGCTTGCAGCTAACTCGCTTGTTAATGGATAGTCCAAATGTATTGCTACTAGATGAACCAACAAATGATTTTGATATTGAAACATTGACCGAACTTGAAGATCTCCTGGATAGCTATGGAGGAACACTCATCGTGATCTCACATGATAGATATTTTTTAGAACGTGTATGTGATCGCTTTGTTGGTTTACTTGGAGACAAGAAAGTTCGTGACTTCCCTCGTGGAGTTGATGAGTACTTAGAACAAAGAGCAAAAGACATAGATTCGACTCCTCAAATGCAAAAGGAGAAGAAAACTTCTGGTGCAGCAGAGCAACGACAACTTAAAAAGGATTTGACCCGACTAGATAGACAACTAGAAAAATGTGCATCACAAATTAAGGATTTAGAAGCACAGCAGGAAGCGGCCGCATTTGATCCAGAACAACTCGTCAGGATCGAATCAGAATTAAGCAATTTAAGGTCGGAAAAATCAAAACTTGAGGAGGAGTGGCTTCACACCACCCTTTCCCTGGAGAACTGAGTTAAAATCTGCGCATGAACAAAATCACTCATGGAATTGAATCCACTCTTTTTCGTTCTCGTTATTTATTAGCTCCCCTTTATCTAGGTCTAGTTGGAGCGTTAGTGCTGCTGGCCTATCGTTTTGTTATTGAGTTCTACCATTTAGCTATTCATATAGGAGAATTAAATGCACAAGAGTTCACTCTTGATCTTCTAGCACTCCTTGATTTAACACTTCTTGCGAACTTAATCCTGATGGTGATTTTTGCAGGGTATGAGAACTTTGTTTCTCGAATTGATGTTGCAACGGATTCAGCTGATCGTCCTTACTGGATGGGGACAATTGACTTTAGTGGTCTGAAAATCAAGTTAATTGGTTCACTTGTTGCTATTTCGGTAATCGAACTACTCAAGGACTTTATTGAACTCTCTGGGCAAGCCGAAGTTGGCGAAGGAACTATTTGGCGAGTAATTATTCACTTAACATTTGTTATCTCTGGAGTTTTATTTGCCCTTATGGATTGGATCGCTGATAAACGAAAGTTTGATGGCGCTCGTAAATAATGCGCCTGGACTTACTAGCCGCAATAGCCGGAGCCATGATTTCGGTACAGGCTCGGATTAATGGTGAGTTGTCACATCGACTGAATAATGGCTTACAGGCAGCTTTAGTTTCGTTTGGTTCAGGACTTCTGATTATCTCGCTTATAACTGTTTTTAATCCTAAATTAAAGATTGGGTTAAGGAATCTACGCGAGGCAGTTCAGCAAAAAAAGATTGCTCGGTGGAAACTTTTTGCTGGCGCGCTCGGCGGAACTTTTGTGGCGATACAAACCCAGACCGTTCCACTTGTTGGTGTTGCGATTTTTACTGTTGCATCAGTTGCTGGCCAAACAGTTATGTCCTTATTAGTCGATCGAATTGGTTATACAGGCGGCGGTAAACGCCTGATTACAAGAAGGCGCGTATTAGCGGTAGTGATCACTATCGCTGCAGTAGCTGTGTCTGTCATCGACCGCGTTGACGCTAAAAATCTTTCCTTTTTAACAGTAATATTTGGATGTACTGGAGGCTTACTTGTTGGGTTTCAAAGAGCGCTTAATGGTCAAATTAATGAACATTCTAAAGAGGGATTTACCACATCACTTTTAAACTTTACTTCCGGAACAATTCTGTTGGTAACTGTATTCATTATTGGATTAGCAACTAACCGAGTTGAATTTACCCCCCTTCCATTTGGGCCTTTATGGATGTATCTAGGTGGCGTTATGGGAGTTATATATATTTCATTTGCTGCAAGCATTGTTCAACAACTCGGAGTATTGACATTTACACTTTTTAGTATCGGAGGCCAGTTGGTTAGCTCATTAGTAATCGATATTGTGGCACCGACAAAGGGAGTCAGTATCAGTCACTACCTGATAATTGGAATTGTTATGACTTATGCAGGAGTAATTGCTGGCGGAGTCAGCGGATCACAAACTAAGCGCCCACAGAGCCTTTAACGGCTGCAGCTACAGCTTTTACAACACCAGCATCAAAGACGCTCGGCACTATAAATGAAGAGTTGAGTTGTTCTGGACTTACACAATCAGCAATAGCTTCGGCAGCAGCCACCAACATCTCATCAGTAATCTTGTGCGCATTAGCATCCAACAAACCTCGGAAAATTCCAGGGAAAGCCAAAACATTATTGATTTGATTTGGTTGGTCACTTCTTCCTGTCGCAACAACAGAAGCGTATTTCCGAGCGATGACTGGATCAATCTCAGGATCAGGATTAGCAAGTGCAAAAACAATAGATCCCGCAGCCATTGCCGCAACATCAGACTCAACTAAAACATTTGGTGCACTTACGCCAATAAATACATCAGCACCAATCATTGCATCCGAAATTGTTCCCTTAAAGTTTTTAGGATTGCTGTGATCTATAAACCATTGCTGCATCACATCATCAGATTTCATCTCAGGGTGAATTACTCCCTTAGCATTAAAACCAATTATATTGCTGGCCCCATTTAGTGTGAGTAGACGTGCGATTGCATTGCCGGCTGCGCCAACACCACTCAATACAATTTTTACAGAACTTAGGTCCTTGTTCACAAGTTTCAAAGCGTTTCGTAGTGCAGCAAGAACAACTATTGCAGTGCCATGTTGATCATCGTGGAAAACGGGAATATCCAATAGTTCTCGAAGGCGCCGCTCTACTTCAAAACACCGAGGTGCAGAGATGTCTTCTAGGTTAATTCCGCCGTAAACGGGAGCAATTAATTGAACTGTACGGACAATTTCATCTACATCTTGAGTATCAAGACACACTGGCCATGCATCCACGTCAGCAAATCGCTTAAAGAGTGCAGCTTTTCCTTCCATCACTGGCAGCGCGGCGGCCGGTCCAATATTTCCAAGACCTAGAACTGCCGAACCATCTGTAACAACTGCGACAGTGTTTCTCTTTATCGTTAGACGCCTTGCATCAGATGGGTCCGCAACGATTGCCTGACATATTCGCGCAACACCAGGTGTGTAAGCACGAGATAAATCATCACGGGTTTTTAAAGGCACTTTGGAAGAGATTTCAATTTTTCCTCCCAAGTGCAAAAGAAATGTTCGGTCACTAACTTTTCTAACTGTCAATGTCGAGTTTTTAGAAATTGCAGCAGTTATTTGATCAGCATGATCTGAATCAATAGTGTCACAAGTAATATCGATTACAACGCGCTCTAACTGTGACTCAACTACGTCAAGAGCAGTAATGGTTGCACCTGCTCCAGTAATTACTGCTGTTGCTAGTGCTACGGGGTTGGATTCTGGAGTTCCTTCAACGCGAATCGTTATCCCATAACCCGGGGATGTAGTTGCCAATTACACAACTCCGTAAAGACGGTCGCCAGCATCTCCAAGACCTGGAACTATGTATCCATGTTCATTTAACTTTTCATCCAGCGCTCCAGTAACTATTGTTATTGGAACCTTGGAATCTTTGAACTCCTTCTCAACGGCTGCAATTCCCTCAGGTGCAGATAAAATACACACTGCGGTTATGTCAGTTGCACCAAGATCGATTAAATAATGAAACGCCATTATTAATGTTCCGCCTGTGGCAAGCATAGGATCTAAGACAAATACATGACGCCCCGAGAGGTCTTCAGGTAAACGGTTTGCATAGGTGCTTGCTTCTAAAGTTTTTTCATCCCGGACCATGCCAAGAAATCCCACTTCAGCCGTTGGCAACAACTTACTCATACCTTCTAACATTCCAAGACCAGCTCGAAGAATTGGAACTACAACAGGACGAGGATCAGCTAATTTCTGACCCTTTGTTTTGGTTACAGGTGTTGTAATTTCAACTTCAATTGTTCGAACTTGACGCGTTGCCTCGTAGGCCAAAAGCGTTACTAGCTCTTCGACTAAACGTCTAAATGTTGGGGAGTCAGTTCGCTCGTCACGAAGCACCGTTAACTTATGGCTTACTAGCGGGTGGTTTGCGACATGTACTTTCATACCCCATACCTTACAGGGGTTTCTTTCCTTGCAAATGAGTGAAAGTATTGCCACATGTCCGCCTTCGAAAATGACCTACCTGAAGGGCTCGACGACGTCGAGGAGATGGACGAGATCGAAGAGATTGAATCATTCGATGAGATAAAGGATGAACCGCGCGAGTTTATAAATGAAGCAGATATCGCAGTTGCAGCTTGGCATGAGGATGGACGATGGACGTTAGCCGAGTTATCTGATCCCTACGATATTGCACAGATAATTACGCGACTAAAGTCACAACAAACAAATGGTGGCTCGATTGCTTTGATAGCGATAGATGAAGAGTTCTTTATTTTGATTCGCGTACTAGGTTCTCATATTTCATTATTTTTAAGTGATGCAACCGCCGCTTTAGATTATCCAGTTGCAGAGGAACTTCTTGAAATTGCAGATCTACCTATTCCAGAAGATGATGATGATGAAGCTGGGCCGACAGGCCATCTTGAAATTCTTGCCGACTTAGGAATGAGCGGCATGGAAATTACAGCCTTATGTGATGATGAAGAGTTATTCCCTGATGAACAACTTGAGGCTATAGCGTCACGACTTGGTTTTGGAGAAGAGTTTGCAGAACTACTTGATTTATGAGCAGATGTAAGTAATAAATGAGCAGATATGAATGAACACTCATGAATGACATTGAGATGATGCATGTTGCCCTAGCAACTGCCCGCGAAGCTTTAAAAAGTAATGACATTCCCGTTGGGGCTGCAGTATTTAATGCTTCGGGTGAGCTGATTTCGTCGGGACATAACGAACGAGAACTCCACAGTGATCCGACTGCTCACGCAGAAATTGTTGCTTTGCGAAGAGCATCACAACAACTTGGTTCGTGGAAGTTAGAGAATTTAACTCTTGTTGTAACACTTGAACCATGTGCAATGTGCGCCGGGGCTATCGCCCAGTCGCGAATTCAAACACTTGTATTTGGTGCTTGGGATGAAAAGGCGGGTGCGGTTGGATCGGTGTGGGATTTATTGCGCGATCCTCGAAGTACCTTTAGAACAGAAGTACGAGCAGGTGTATTAGCAGCAGAATGTGGCGAGTTAATAAAAAGTTTTATACAAGAAGTTCGTAAGAAGGATTAAGTATCACCATCGCGCCTTCTTCTTCACCAACCATTCCTTCAGCACGTAGTTGAGAACCAACCTCTAGTCCTGCAATTTCACGTCTGCCTAGGAATTGAAGAGAAACACCACCGGTCTCATCCCAAATTTCAACTTCCAACACTGGTGCACCCCCGCTAGGTGCCATGCGAATTGAAGTAACTCGACCTTGCACTTGAGCTCTCTTACGCCAAACTATTTCACCAATAGGCGTTACATTCTCAGCGTAATGACTTACGGGTTCTTCATTTACGACAGGTGCTTTCACTAATGGTTTTGTGGCTGGTGCTTTTGGAAGATTAACTGCTGCTGGTGCTACAAAAGTAGCTCCAGAAATAATTTTCTCAACATCAAAAGGAACGATCGTTGCAACAACGCGAGGTAATTGGGAGATTGGAGCAGCAATCTTTTCAGCGGTTTGGTCATGTAACAAACGACCCAAGAATCCAGAGTATGAACGTCGAGGAAGCAAAAGCGTTAGTTCGACATCTGGTTTCTCTGTCATTCGAATTGCGTAATCAAGTGCAGAATTTGCCAATCTTCGATCAGGGCAATCAATTAATTCTAGAGTTACATCCTCTAATGCATCAGATGCAGCCCAAGCTGTTTGAATCTCATCTGCTCGACGATCATCGATGACAAAGTGGACAGCCTTTAACTTATGAGGCTTGAGACTTCGGGCATATCGAACAGCACCAACAGTAGCAATATCAACGTTGTCCACTAAGACAGTAACGTCATGGCGAGCAATGGAAGTCGCACGCTCTTGATGTTGTTTTATAGAGAGTGCTTCTTGTTCACGCGTGTATTGGCGGCGTAAACGCAAAAATGAGACAACCATTATTGGCGCTGTTACAAGAACTAACCATGCACCTTCGGTGAACTTAACCACTGAAAATATAAGAACAATAAGTGTGGAAACACTTCCTGCAAGACCATGGATGAAAACCTTAGCTTTCCAGGAACCAGTTCGATGACGAAGAGCATGCTTCAACATGCCAAAACCAGCCAAAGCAAATCCTGTAAAGACGCCAAGTGCGTAGAAAGCAACTAAATGATTGACAGATCCACCTGTAATAAGGACTAAGAAAATTCCTCCACCAGCCAGTAAAAGGATTCCGTTTGAGAAAGCAAGTCTGTGGCCACGCTTTGTTAACTGGCGAGG
>WLED01000038.1 GCA_009704445.1 Actinomycetota bacterium | reverse complement strand
GGACGACCTGTACTACTGATCGATGAATTAACTCCTTCACGCATTGCATTTATTACTCGTTTAGGTGAAGCGATAATTCCAAATTCTCATACAGTTCTGCAGGAAGGTGATCTCGTGCATGTAATGGTGTCTGATTCCGACCTAGAACGCACACAACAGATTCTCTCCCAAACACCAGAGGCTGAGCGCTCATGAGAATTGCAATCGCCGGTGCAGGAAACGTGGGACGAGCGATTGCTCGTGAACTTTTAGACAACGGTCATCAAGTTTTACTTATTGAAAAAGATCCCAAGGCGATAAAGATTGAAAGTGTTCCAGATGCAGAGTGGCTGATGGCAGATGCCTGCGAGATAACCGCACTTGATGCCGCTCATCTTGATAACTGTCAGGTATTGGTAGCGGCGACAGGTGATGACAAGGCGAATTTAGTCACTTCTTTACTTGGAAAGACCGAATATGGAGTTCCACGAGTTGTTGCACGAATTAATCACCCAAAAAATGAATGGCTCTTTGATACTTCATGGGGTGTAGATGTTGCAGTGTCCACCCCAAGAATCATCTCCGCACTGGTGGAAGAGGCCGTGACTGTTGGAGATGTGGTTCGTCTATTTTCATTTAGAAAAGGTCAAGCAAATTTAGTGGAGTTAACGCTTCCCGATGGTTCGGCATGCATTGGGAAAACTGTTGAAGAGATTGAGCTTCCTGAAAATGCAGCCCTTGCAGCAATCGTTCGTGATGGCCAAGTCATTACAGCTAAAGCACATGATGTGTTTGCCGCTGGAGACGAACTCCTTTTTGTTGCTTCAGCCGATGCTGAAATTCGCATCAAAGCCTGTTTCATCTCTTAACTTTTATTTTTGGATTGATTCTCTATTGGTGGTTCAGATTTGATAATGAGCCACGAACCATATGCAGCAGCAAAAAACAGTGGGTAGCCCATTGCCAGGTTTACGGTGCCTAGCAAATTCACATTCCCACTTTTATAAATTGGATATTGAACTGCAATACGTGAAAAGAACAATGCAACCCATAACCAACTCGCTTTTATATACATCTTCTTACGGCGAGGATTATTTCTCCACGTAAAGTTTTCTCCTAGTAATGGTCCAAGAACTAACCCCAAAATAGGCCATCCAACTAAGTTGGCAATCAGATAAACAGTTCCATATCCCAAATTTGTGAGTAGTTTTGGAATATAGAAATCTGTAGCGTTACCACTTCGATTGGCAAAGTAAGCGCAGATTAAGACTCCAATAACGCCAGAAATTGAATGTTGAATTGTGTCTTTACGAATCAACCTCCAGATTGCAAGGATGATTGCTAGTGATAGAGCAGCCCAGATTGCCCTCTGAAGATCTTGATTAAAGTTAAAAACTATAAGAAAAACGACCGCCGGCAAACCCGAGTCAATTAATCCTTTTTTTCCTCCAAGGGCATTGATAACTTTGTCGCGATCTTGACCGTGCTGACTCATGAGCGCCCCGTTGATCCAAAGCCACCTGCGCCTCTATCTGATCCTGGAAGGTGTTCAACTTCTGTGAAAACTGCGCGCTCGACTTTTTGGATAACCAGCTGCGCAATCCGATCACCCTTTTTGAAAGTTACTGATTCGGATGGGTCGTGGTTAATGAGAATGCATGAAAGCTCGCCGCGATACCCTGCATCCACAGTGCCTGGTGCATTAACCATAGTTACGCCATGTTTGATTGCAAGTCCCGAACGTGGATGGACCAATGCAACGTAACCGTCTGGAAGAGCAATTGAAATACCAGTTGGAACAAGTGCGCGTTCCCCTGGCTTTAAAACAACATCAACACGAGTAGTTATATCCGCCCCAGCATCACCTGGTTTGGAATAACTCGGTAATGGCACACTCGGATCAAGGCGCGTTATGAGAACCTCTACACCCTTCATTTCAAGGATTAATCTCGAAATTTGGATCAACAAAAGTTAAGAGTTCAGGAGTTTTCGCCAACTCTTCGAAATAGCCATCCGGTGCGTTATTAATGAAATGCTCCATAGGTACGATGATGAAAAGCGCTGCTGCTCGAACTGCAATTTCACCTTCTGGAGAATTCAAACGACCCACTGCCGATGTATAAACTTTTCGACCATGTTGTCCTGTTATCTCTGCGGCAATGTGCAAAGTGGTTCCAATAGGGACAGGAATAAGAAAATCTGTTTCTAAGCGCCCAGTTACTGCTGGTGAACGAATTAACCACATTAATTTACCCAAAGCTTCATCAAAGGCCAGTGAGAGCAATCCGCCGTGCGCTAATCCTGGAGCACCTTGATGATTTTCAGTAACCGTAAAAGTTGCTGTGATATTGGCGCCTTCACCCGAATATGCGACTAAACGCAAACCTGTTGGATGTAGATGGCCACAACCAAAACAATGCCCAAAGTGTGAGGGAATCTTCGTCCCTACTGGCGGTGCAAGGGGATGACGCTCTGGAATTATTGAACCTTCGGGTGGAACCGTACTTGCTACTCTGCCCATGGATAAAGATTAGCGCCTGATTATCCGATACGGTAACACCCATGCGATACAGAGAAGTGATACGTACGCCACTATGGCTTTTGGCCATAATTTACTTCTTTTTTCTTTCCCTAGTTATCTCGATTTGGGCGGCGTTAGGAAATAACTCAGCATTAGTGTCACTGGTAGTGCTGACGTTGATCTTGGTAGCTGTCTATATAAAGGCAGGACTAGTGATCGAAGTTGACGACACAGAGATACGTGTTGGGCGGGCACATTTACAAAGAGATTTTATGGGTGAAATCACTGCTTTAGATAATCAACAACTGAAAAGAATTAGGACAAGAGATGCCGATCCAGCTGCATTTCTAGCGATTAGATTTTGGTCTCCACGAGCCGTTCAACTTTTCGTCAATGACACTAGAGATGCAACTCCATATTGGCTAATTTCTACTTCACAACCTGAAAAACTACTTACCGCTCTAAAGGCATTGAAGAGTTAATTACACTCTTTACAAACAGCTTTTGCACCTTCACCCTTGGCTAACTGAGAGATATGATGCACTAAGAAACAGCGTGAGCAAGTGAATTCATTAACTTGCTTCGGGACAACTCGCACTGCAAGCTCTTCACCAGAAAGATCTGCACCGGGCAGTTCAAGATTTTCAGCTGCTTCAGCTTCATCAACATCGATCTGGCCAGATTGAGCATCAACTCGCTTTGCTTTTAACTCTTCAAGAGACTCCTCATGAAGTTCCTCATCGGTTTTTCTGGGTGTGTCGTAATCAGTTGCCATTGCTCTCACCACCTTTTCGATACTTCGTCGTTTAGCCGATAACTCTCTGCGGGCGCATCATGGCGCATTTAACACCATCTATTTGCTACAACACGCCACAAACTCTGGTTATTCCTGAACCTGGCCAGATTTTTCGATTCTTTGAGCCAGGCTCGCATCTACGCGAGCGTGGATCGCTGTTCCCTCTGCAACGTATGACTCTGAAAATATCTCGCCCGACTCATGTATGGCATGAACCAGGTCTCCCCTGTCGTACGGAATGACTACTGAGACTTCCACAGATGGGCGCGGTAGAGAGCTTTCAATTGCATGTAGTAATCCCTCGATACCAAAGCCAGTTCGAACAGAAAAAGCATAACTGTTGGGTTCCTTGCGCAAAATCTCCATAACAATATTTGGATCAGCAATATCAACTTTGTTTATGGCAATTATTTCAGGAATCTCCTTGCCACCGATTTCATCTATGACTAGGCGAACAGCCTTAATCTGCTCAAATGGATTTGGATGTGAGCCATCAACAACATGAACAATCAAATCTGATTGAGAAACCTCTTCTAAAGTCGACTTGAATGCATCGATAAGTTGGTGTGGAAGGTGGCGAACGAATCCAACAGTGTCACTTAATGTGTATATCCGTCCATCGTGAGTCTGTGTTTTTCGAACAGTTGGATCCAAGGTGGCAAATAGTGCGTTCTCGACTAAAACTCCTGCGTTGGTAAGTTTGTTGAGCAGTGAGGATTTACCAGCATTTGTATACCCTGCGATTGCAACTGAGGGAATGTTGTTCCTGCGACGTTCCTGCCTTTTTGTGTCACGGGCAGTTTTCATCTCGGCAATTTCACCGCGAAGCTTTGCCATTTTGTCCCGAATTCTGCGTCGATCAGTTTCGATTTTTGTTTCACCAGGTCCACGACCACCAATACCCGCACCGCCTGCAGCTCGACCACCAACCTGACGTGAGAGTGAATCACCCCAGCCTCGAAGTCTTGGAAGTAAGTAAGCGATTTGAGCTAATTCGACTTGGGCCTTACCTTCTTTGCTTTTTGCATGCTGGGCGAAGATATCTAGGATCAATGCAGTTCGGTCAACAACTTTAACTTTTAACTTATCTTCTAATTGACGAAGCTGTGACGGAGATAGTTCACCATCGCAAACAACTGTGTCAGCGCCAGTTGAAACAACAACGCTTTTTAGTTCGATCACTTTTCCTGAACCTATGTAGGTAGCGGGATCTGGCTTGTCTCGACGTTGAATCAAACCTTCAAGAACCTCTGATCCAGCAGTCTCTGCCAATGCTTTTAACTCTGCTAAAGAGTTCTCCGCATCGGCAATTGTTCCTTCAGTCCAAACTCCCACAAGCACGACGCGCTCCAGTTGGAGCTGGCGATATTCGGCCTCAGAAATATCTTGTAGTTCGGTTGAAAATCCCTTAACTCGACGCAATGCATTTCGCTCAGATAGTTCTTGCGATTGATCGATTGTTTCATCGGCCTCTGCTGCATCAAACTCTGCTGCTACTCGTGCACTTTCTTCCAGAAGTTTTTCAAACTCATGATCAAATTGATCATCTATCTTTTCATCAAAATCTTTACTCAAGGAGAAACCTAGAGATGTCTACATCTTTTACTAACACTGCGGGCCCAGTCAGTGTTGCATTGGAGTGACCGTCAATTGAG
The DNA here is from genome assembly GCA_009704445.1 of Actinomycetota bacterium. Lineage (GTDB taxonomy): Bacteria > Actinomycetota > Actinomycetes > Nanopelagicales > Nanopelagicaceae > Planktophila. Next base: position 5,021 of record WLED01000038.1, on the reverse strand, counting down.
ACCTCTAAACGGCCCCCCGGAGTATTGATGATCCATGTCGCGGGTAGTTTTCTGTTGGCATGAATAGTTGCAGCTAACGCAACAGCGCAGGTTCCAGTTCCACATGATTGTGTTTCACCAGAGCCTCTTTCGTAAACACGCATCGAAATCTCGTTATCACTTGTGACTTCAACGAACTCAACATTTACACCCTCTGGATAAGAGTCCTTAGGTCGAACTACCGGTGCATCCAGCAGATCTCCAACTTCGTTGATATCGTCAACAAAGACCACAGCATGAGGATTTCCTACACTGATGTTGTATCCATTCCAAATTTTTCCATTCGTTGCAGCCGTTATGCTCTCGCCTTCATCACTTACTTGGCCCATGTTGACGGAAATATCATCAGTTAGCGGAACGCGAAGATGCTTAACTCCATCTCTCGTATCGATTGCAAAAATACCTTCAGGCTGATGACCGCGTTCGACTAAATAGCGAGCCATTACTCGTATGCCGTTGCCACACATTTCTGCCAGAGAACCATCGGAATTTCGATAATCCATGAACCATTTGTCGTTTCGCTTGATAATTCGAATGAGCCCATCGGCTCCAATTCCATTCTCACGATTGCAAATGGCAGCAGTCTGGGCAGTAGTAATTGAATGCTCATTGAGAGGATCAAAGACTAGAACAAAGTCGTTGTGCGTGCCGTGCCCATATGTTGCAATCATGTAGATGAGTTTAACGAATTAAGAATGCGTTCGATTCGATTTTGTATTGGTGAGATCCACATTATTCGCTCGTCTCTAGAAAACCAGGTTTCTTGTCTGCGCGCATATTGGCGTGTTGCACGCTTGGTCTCTTCAATAGCCTCTTCTTCGGAGATTTTCCCCTCTTTGTAAGCGATAACTTGTGAGTACCCCAAGGCCTTTTGAGCAGTGGTGCCACGAGTAATTCCAGCTTCGATCAATGATTCAACCTCTGCAACAAAACCTGCTTGCCACATTCTTTCAACACGTGCTGAAATTTTTTCACCAAGGAGTTCACGGTCCATCACTAAACCAAATTGCAAGGCCTCTGGGTAACTCGTACTTTCTTTCCTAGGCAAGTTTGCAGTAAATGGTTTACCTGTAATCTTTATAACTTCAAGAGCGCGAATAACTCTTCTAGAGTTTGCTTTGTCTATTGCTAAAGCTGCCGCTGGATCTAGCTTTTCTAATCTTTCAAAGAGTGGTCCAATGCCCTTTGTCGCATACTCAAGTTCAAGTTCTGTTCGAACCACAGGGTCTGTATCCGGAAAATTCAAATCATCCAAGATTGCCTTTATGTAAAGTCCGGTCCCACCAACAATGATTGCATTTTTTTTGCGTGAATGAACTTCTGTGATTTTCTCACGAGCTTTTTCCTGATACCAGGCAACGTTGGCATCTTCTGTAACATCCAATTGATCCATTAAATGATGCGGAACGCCCTGTTGTTCCTCAAGAGTGATCTTTGCCGTACCAATATCCATACCTTTATATAGCTGCATGGAGTCTGCATTAATTACTTCACCGTCTATTTCACGTGCTAATGCGACTGCAAGATCACTCTTTCCAGTAGCAGTTGCTCCACAAATGACAATCACATTCATTTTTTTACCGAAGGAATTCCAAGCATCGTCGCGGATTTACCCTTGCCCTCAATTCGATCTTGATGTGCCTGCGCCCCTCTTGTCTGTCGGACTGAAATCGCATCTCCAATTAAGTAATGCGCCGAAGCTTGTGAGATCTTTACAGTCACTTCATCACCTGGTCTAGCCAAAGTGGTGTTATCGAAGTGAACAAGGCGAAAATCTTCACTGCGTCCGGTTAAACGAGACTGCGCTTCATCCCTGCGACCTTCATAATCTCCGACTAAGACTTTATGAATTGAGCCAATACTTTCTTGATTAACTGAAAGAGATATCTCCTGCTGATGATTATGAAGGCGTGTGTATCTTTCGCCCACTACTTCTTGGCTCACTTGATCAGGCATTGTTGCTGCAGGTGTTCCTGGTCGTTTTGAATACTGATATGTATAGGCAGCAGCAAATCTTGCTTGCGTGCATAGATCTAATGTTTGTTGAAAATCCTCTTCACTTTCTCCGGGAAATCCAACGATGATGTCAGTTGTAATCATTGCTTGAGGCATCGCCTTACGCACTCGATCTAAAATTCCCAGGTATCTATCGCTTCGATAAGAGCGTCTCATTTGTTGCAAAATTCGATCCGATCCCGACTGAAGGGGCATGTGCAAGTGCGGCATTACGTTAGATGTTTGTGCCATTGCATCGATGACATCATCTGTGAAATCTCGAGGGTGGGGTGACATAAAGCGAACCCGCTCCAAGCCCTCTATCTGGCCACAGGATCGCAAAAGATTTGCGAAGGCACCGCGATCTGAAAAATCGACTCCGTAGGCATTTACATTTTGACCCAAGAGAGTAATTTCAATAACACCTTGATCAACCAAAGCTTTGACTTCATTGAGAATGTCTTCGGCATTTCTATCTTTTTCAATACCGCGAAGAGTTGGGACAATACAAAAAGTGCATGTGTTGTTGCACCCTACAGAGACTGATACCCATGATGAAAAAGCTGAAAGCCGGCGCGCTGGCAAGGTTGAAGGGAAATGTTCCAACGCTTCTAAAATCTCTATCTGAGACTCTTCTTCAATTCGAGCACGCTCCAAGAGCACAGGTAATGAACCAACATTGTGAGTACCAAATACAACATCGACATATGGAGCTTTTTTAATAATGGTGGCTTGGTCCTTCTGAGCAAGACAACCTCCAACAGCAATTTGCATATGGGGGTTTGCCTTTTTTATTGGTGCCAGAAAGCTCAAATTTCCATAAAGTTTATTGTCTGCATTTTCTCGAACCGCGCAAGTGTTGAAAACAACTAAATCCGCTTGTTCTCCTTCAGTTACAGGAACATAGCCTGCCTCGTCCAATAAACCTGCAATTCGCTCTGAATCATGGACGTTCATCTGACATCCATAGGTTTCTACTAAATAGGAACGTGTCATGGCAGCTTAATTTCTAACTCTCTGCACATACTGCCAACTCTACTTGATTCCATAGATTTCATAGATCTGAGTATTTAACGATTCTTTTTTGCGCGTTCAATGGCCTGTTCAGCGCGCCATTTTTCTATCTCTTTATGATTTCCACTGAGTAAAACTTCTGGCACCTGTAAGTTACGCCAGTCTGCAGGTTTCGTGAAATTAGGGTATTCAAGATAACCCTCATCGTTATGTGATTCCTCTGCAAGTGATTGGGGATTTCCAAGAACTCCAGGAATTAATCTCGTAATTGCCTCGATCATCACTAATGCTGCTACTTCTCCCCCACCTAAGACATAGTCACCGATTGATACCTCATGAACTCGATGTCCTGTGTTTTCATAGTGCATACGAACGCGATCATCGATTCCTTCATATCGACCACATGCAAAAACAAGGTGTGACACTTGAGAAAACTTTGCAGCCATCGACTGATCAAAACGCTTTCCTGCTGGTGTAAGAATAATCAGATCAGAATCTTGATTCATCAATGAATCTAAAGCCTGCCCCCATATTTCCGGCAGCATCACCATTCCGGCGCCACCTCCGTATGGAGTGTCATCGACAGCGTGGTGGTTATCAGTTGCCTTTGATCTCAAGTCATGGACATTAATGTCTACAATTCCTTGATCTTGTGCTTTTCCAAGAAGAGAAAGTTGCAGCGGTGCTAGATACTCAGGAAAAATCGTGACTACATCAATTTTCATTTAATCTCGCTCCATAAGAGCCGGTGGTATTACGGTAATTTTCTTACTCTTTATATCGACAGTTGGCACCAATTGATGAACAAAAGGAATCAGTTGTTCGCCTTCATCTGTCTTTATCGCCAGTAAATCCTGTCCAGGAAGATTAATGACATCGGTTACTTCACCAAAAACTTTGCCATTTTCAAGTACCGCTTGGCATCCCACAAGTTGAAGGACGTGATACTCATCTTCAACATCACTAGTTTCATTGATATCTACTTCTGCATACAAAAGAGTATTTCGAAGCTTTTCAACTGCATTTCTGTCGTTAAATCCATCAAAGCCAAGAAGTAAAATTCCGTTATGAACGCGACCAGAGATGATTTTTAATTCACCATGGGAATCAGTCGACACTTTGCTTCCAACAGCAAAGCGACGATCTGGTTCATCAGTTCGAACCTCAATCGTTGCTTCGCCAAGAATTCCGTGAGCACGACCTATTCGCCCCACGAGAAGGCGCATTGTTATCTTGCTTCGTCGGTCTCGATGAGATCGACGCGCACTGTACGACCTGCGAGCGCACTTACAACGGTGCGAAGCGCCTTTGCAGTACGACCATTTCGGCCAATAACTTTTCCAATGTCTTCTGGATTAACATGAACTTCTAGCGTTGTTCCTCGTCGATGATTAACTTCCTTGACTACCACGTCGTCAGGATTATCAACGATTCCTTTTACTAAATGCTCTAAGGCTTCGTCCATCATTGTTATTCAGGCGCCGCTTCTGAAGAAACCTCTGCAACTGGCTCTGCTACTGCATCTGTTGTTGCCTCTGGTGTTGTCTCAACAACTGCCTCTGGTGTTGTCTCAACAACTGGCTCTTCGGCAACAGGGTTAGCTTTTGCTGCAAGCTTTTCCTGTGCTTTTTTCTTCATAGTTGTAGCACCCTCTGCAGGTTCAGCTGCTGCTGCTTTCATTGCAGCTTCATATGCAACGCTCTTAGCAGGCTTAACTGATGCAACACGAAGAGTTCCTTCACTTCCTGGAAGGCCCTTAAATTTCTGCCAATCACCAGTTACTTTAAGAAGTGCTGCAACTGCCTCTGATGGCTGTGCGCCTACTCCGAGCCAGTACTGAGCGCGCTCAGAGTTAATCTCGATAAGTGATGGTTCTTGTCCTGGAACGTAGCGACCGATCTCCTCAATTGAAAGACCATTACGTGCCTTGCGTGAGTCTGTAACCACAACACGGAAAAATGGTGTGCGGATCT